>CALICC010000001.1 GCA_938049325.1 uncultured Ilumatobacter sp.
CCACCCCTTCTACACCTCGACATGCTCGAACGAATTCTCCGACTCATCTTGGTCCTGGCGGTGCTCGCCGCGATCTACATCGCTTTCTGGGCGGCTCGCCGGTCGGCGCGCGGTCGAGACGGCGAACCACCACCGTGGCGCGATACCAAGGTGCTCGTCATCGCTGCGCAAGTCGCCGCATTCGGCGCCATCGTGTCGGTCGGCGACTACCTGTGGGCCAACTTTCGTGCCCGAACCGACGACATCGGGCTCGACCTCAACTTCGACTTCCTCGATCAGCCGAGCGGCATCTCGATTGCTGACAACCCACTCGACCCCAACTCGTCGATTCAGAACGCGCTCATCGCCGGTGTCAAGAACACCGTCCTGATCTTCATCATCGGCATTCCGTTGGCGGTGGTGCTCGGCACGCTGATCGGCATCGCCCGGCTGTCGACCAACTGGCTGCTTTCGAAGATCGCCACCGTGTACGTGGAGTTCTTCCGGAACATCCCGACCCTGCTGGTGATCGTCTTCACCTGGCAGGCACTCCTGCTCGGATTCCCTCGCGAACAGGATTCGTGGCTGGTCAGGGGCAGTTCGACACCCGCCGAGAGTGGCCCTCCGAATCTCGAAGGCCTCTTCATCTTCAACAACAAACGATTCGCATTCCCGTCGATTGCCGGAGGCGACAACTTCGCTGCATTCCAGATCGTGTTCGTCCTCGGCCTCATCGCAGCGGTCGGCATCTGGATCTGGCGCACACGTAACTTCGACGCAACCGGCACGCCGCACCGCCGGGTGCTCTGGTCGTCCGCCACGCTGCTGGTGATCGGCGTGGTCGGCTACTTCGTCCTGGGCGGCCCGTTCTCGGTCTCGCGGCCGCTGATCGAGCAGCGCATCACATCGGGTGGCGTCCGGATGCAAATGCCCTACGTGGCGGTCATGTTCGGGCTCGTGCTGTACACGGCGTCGCACATCGCCGAGATCGTTCGCGGTTCGATCATGTCGGTCCCGAAGGGCCAGGTCGAGGCAGGCAACGCACTCGCGCTGTCCGGGTTCCAGCGCTACCGCTTCGTCGTGCTGCCCCAAGCATTCCGAGTGGCCTTCCCACCGCTGATCAACCAATTCCTCAACTACACCAAGAACACCTCGCTGGCGATCGCGGTCGGCTTCGCGGAGACAACCGGCGTCATTCAGAACCTGTTCGGCCAATCACGGCCCGCGCCGCAACTCCTGTTGATTCTCATGCTGATCTACCTCGCGTTCTCGCTGATCCTGTCGGCGATCGGCAACCTCATCAACCGTCGACTCCAGATCGTGGGGAGGTGAGTCATCGTGATGAACAACCCAGGCACTGACGCTGCGGTCGGCGGAGAGTTGGCGCAAGCACTCGCGGCCGATCACCGCCCGCTCCACTCCGACCAGACTCCCGCCGAGTGGGTCAAGAACAACCTCTTCAGCTCAGCACTCAACTCGGTGATCACCGTGCTGTCAGCCGCATTCGCCGGACTCGTCCTGTACTTCGGGATTCAGTGGGCGGTCAACGAGGAGTGGGAGATCATCCGATCGAACCTGCGCAACTTCATGATCGGCCAGTTCCCGAAAGACGAGTTGTGGCGACCTTGGGCAGGCGGACTCGCACTCGTTGGATCCGTCGGACTGGGGTCGGCGGGGATGGCTCGCAATGCGTTCGACGATGCCATCGAGAAGGGTCTGCCCACCGAGCGTCCGACCTGGCTGGGCCTCGTCCGCCGGTTCTGGTCGATCCTCGCGTTCATCGTGATCGTGCTGACCTTCACCAGGACGATCCTGCCGACGCTCGGCGTGCTCGCCGGACTCGGCCTCTTCGTCGCTGGCCGGCTGATCGGCTGGAGTCTCCCGGTCGGCGCTCGACGCTTCTCACCACATGTCATCCTCGTTGGCCTCGTTGCGCTGTCGACGATCATCGCTGGTTCGGGCGGATTGGTCGCCATCGTCGGTGGCCTGGTCGCTGCGCTGATCGTGTCGGCAGCTGTCGGTGACCGCATTGATCGCACGGCGATCTCCGGCAAAGTCGCCGCGCTGGCGATCCCGCTGCTGGGCGGCGTCATCGTCTGGTTCGTCATGTCGACCGTCGACAGCTTCGGGTTCGGATGGAAGGACTGGGGCGGGCTCTACCTCACGCTCTTCGTGACCGTCGCGGGCATCTCGACCGGGATGCCGCTCGGCATCCTGCTCGCCATCGGGCGACGCTCGCAGCTGCCCGTGATCAAAGGCTTCTGCGTGTTGTTCATCGAGTTCGTCCGCGGCGTGCCGTTGATCTCACTGCTGTTCTTCTCCGGCTTCATGCTGCCCCTCCTTTTCCCGCCATCGGCGGGGATCCCCGATGGCACCACTCGAGCGATGATCGTCATCACGCTGTTCTCGGCGGCCTACATCGCCGAGATCGTCCGGGGCGGCCTTCAAGCAGTGCCGAAGGGCCAGACCGAAGCTGCCCAGGCTCAAGGCCTTTCGGCCGGCAAGATCCAACGGCTGATCGTCATGCCGCAAGCACTCCGTGCGGTCATTCCCGCGATGGTCGGCCAGTTCATCTCACTGTTCAAGGACACATCGCTGCTCGCCATCATCGGCGTCGCCGAGTTCCTCCAGATCGCCACGATCGCCAACACGCAGCAGGACTTCCTGGGCAAGGGACTCCAACCCGTCACGTACGCATTCGTCGCGCTCGGCTACTGGGCCTTCGCCTACACGATGTCGAAAGAAAGCCGTCGGATCGAGGTCCGGCTCGGGGTGGGGACGCGATGAGCATCACGAGCGCTGCCGTCCTCACGCATGAGGGCACCCCGAACGAAGACACGCAGAACGAAAGGAGTCGCCTGTGAGCGATACCACCATCAATGCCGATGCCACGCAGATCCTCGGTGGCGGCGACGCCATCATCGAGGTTGACGGCGTCGACAAGCTGTTCGGCGACTTCCAAGCGCTGACCAACATCAACATGCGTGTCGGTGCGCAAGAAGTCGTCGTGGTCATCGGCCCGTCCGGTTCAGGCAAGTCGACGTTGATCCGCTGCATCAACCGGCTCGAACGCCATGACCGAGGCCGCATCTTGGTCGACGGCATCGAATTGTCCGACGACATCCGCAACATCCAGGAGATCCGCCGGGAGACCGGCATGGTCTTCCAGAGCTTCAACCTCTTCCCTCATTTGACCATCCTCGACAACATCACGCTCGCCCCGCGACAGGTGCGCAACATGCCGAAGGGCGAGGCCGAGGCAACGGCGATGGAGCTGCTCGAGCGTGTGAAGATCCCCGAGCAAGCACAGAAGTACCCGGGCCAACTGTCAGGTGGCCAGCAGCAGCGCGTCGCGATCGCCCGGTCACTTGCCATGAAGCCCAAGGTCCTGCTCTTTGACGAGCCGACGTCGGCCCTCGACCCGGAGATGATCAAGGAGGTCCTCGACACGATGAAGGACCTCGCAAACGAAGGCATGACCATGATCTGCGTGACTCATGAGATGGGTTTCGCACGCGAAGTTGCAGACCGAGTCGTCTTCATGGCCGACGGGCAGATCGTCGAAGTCGGCACCCCCGAGCACTTCTTCGACAACCCGCAAGAGGAGCGAACGAAACTCTTCTTGTCGCAGATCCTCTGAGCGAGCAACCTTCGCACGTCGGTTCCGACTGATGGACGCGAGTACAGCCGTTGGGCTGTTCCTGCTCGCATTCGCCGTGGGGACATACGGCTCGGTCATCGGCGCCGGTGGTGGCTTCCTCATGGTCGCCGGGCTCGTGCTCGTGTTCGACCTCACCGGTGCGACCGCAGTGGGCACCAGCGTGGTGACGACACTGTGCATCCAGGCAACGGGTGCGTACACGTACACGAAGAAGGGCCTCGTCGACCGGCCCACGGCACTCTGGTTCGCTGTCGGTTCGATCCCGGTGGCGCTGCTCAGCGCCGTGTTCCTCGCCGATCAGATCCCCGAACGCACCTTCGAGTTGATCATCGGCGTGCTGTTGCTCGCCCTCGCAGCGTTCGTGGTCCTCGTGCCCTCCCCCGACGCTCCCGATGGCACGACGTTGCCGCCGCGCCGCGGCGCCCTTGCAGGCGCTGGCAGCTTGATCGGTGTGCTCTCCGGAGGGCTCGGCGTGGGCGCCGGACTCGTCACGGTTCCACTCCTCGGACGTCTCCAACAGCTCTCTGCTCATCGCGCCGCTGCCACCACGACGTTGGTTGGAACCCTGTCGGGTGCTGCGGCCACGGTTGGTCATACCGTTGTCGGCAACCCGGAATGGAGCTATGTCCCGTTCACCATCGCCGGTGCGGTCGTGGGTGGAAGAGCGGGATCACTCAATGCGGGTCGGCTCAGTGCACGGGTGGTCTTGGCGCTCCTCGCTGTCGGCCTCGTGGTCGCGGGCGTCCCGCTCATCGTCAGCGCCATCTAGTCGCTCAGCGTGCCGGGCCACTCGTGTCGTCGGCCGCGTCAGGTTCGTTCGTCGTCGACGGTGATGTCGTTCGCGGCAAACAGCACGTGCGCCATGGCAACCACCTGCGCCCGGTCGATCGTTGCACCCCGGATCGCTTCGCCGCCACGTACGTCAACCAGCTCGGACCCGTGCAGCTGCACTGCGCTCGAGCGGACCTTCGACATGTCGACCCCGGTGAGATCGGAATCGAAGAAGGCGACGTCCGCGAGCTCCGCCCGGGTGAAGTCGCTCCCATTGAGACCGCACCCCGAGTACTCCGATCGTTTGAGCACGGACGTCGCAAACTGCGCATCTTCGAGACGGCAGCCGACAAATCGGACGTCATCCAACTTCGCGTTCGTCACGACGACTCCCGACAAGCGGCAATCGATGAACTCGACTCGCGCCAGGCTGGCATCGTCGAGAATCGCCCCCGACAGTTCGCACCCCTCGAAGCGGCAGTCGCGCAAGGCGAGCCCTGGCAATCGAGCACCCGTCAGGCGCGCATTGCGGAAGACCGACCCCAGGACCTTGACATTGCCTGCGTGTGCCCGCACCTCACCTGTGATGCAGCTGTCTTCCCATGAGTCCTCATCGGCGAACGTGGGGTCGTCTACGTCGGCAAGCGCGCTGGCGAGGCGTGGCGGTCGGACGTCGGCAGGCACCGACGGAACCTACCTTCTCGCCGTCGCGACCAGAGGTTCAGTCGGGAATGCCGAGACAGACCTGGATCGGCTCGCCGCGCCGGAAG
>CALICC010000002.1 GCA_938049325.1 uncultured Ilumatobacter sp.
ATCGCAGCGCGTCGCCGAGAACCACTCGAGACCGCTGCGACCGAGATCACAGCAGCGACCGGCAACCCGGTCGACGTCGACCTCGTCGACATCCGCGATCGCGAAACGGTCGAGGCGCTCGCCGGTCGCCATCAGATCGACATCTTGGTCAACAACGCGGGCGGCCAGTTCCCGCAGAAGGCACGTGACTACAGCCCGAACGGCTGGCGCAGCGTCATCGACCTGAATCTGAACGGCACGTGGGCAATGACCCAGGTCTTCGGCAACCAGATGCTCGACGGAACCGGTGGTTCGATCGTGCAGATCGTGGCGATCGTCGGTCGTGGCTTGCCGGGCATCGCGCACACTGCGGCGGCTCGTGCCGGCGTCGTCGAGCTGTCGAAGACGCTCGCCTACGAGTGGGGCCCATCGGTGCGCGTGAACTGTGTGGCGCCGGGCGCGTTTCACACCGATGGGTGGGAGGCCACCTATGACGAGGAGGTTGGCCAGGACATGCGCGGCGTACCGCTGCCGTATCCCGGACGACCCACCGACATCGCCAACGCTGCGGTCTTCCTCGCATCACCGGCCGCCGCGTTTGTCACCGGCGAGTGCCTGTACGTCGACGGCGGCCACATCCTGCAGGGTCCGATCAGCGCGCTCCCCGCCGACGGCTACCCCGAACGCAATCAGCGCCCGACCTGACCGGCCCCGCCACTGGGTAGTGGTGGTGCCGGAACCGAAAGGACCCAGCCACTAGGTAGTGGTGGTGCCGGAACCGAAAGGACCCAGGCATCGTGTGCGGAGAGGGGTGGGTCGTACCATCGGGCGATGGCGACACTGTTGGCGCACATCACTGTTCGACCCGGAACCGAGGAGCGGTTCGAAGAGATCGCGCGCACGCTGTACGAACGAACGCACACCGACGAAACCGACGTGCTGCGCTACGAGTATTGGCGCGGCGCCGAGGAGCGCACCTACTACACGCTGCTGTCGTTCACCGACCACCGCGCGTTCATCGAACACCAAGCCAGCGACCATCACGAGTCAGCGTCGCCTGCGATCGGCGAAGTCGTCGAACGAATCACGCTCGAATGGGTCGACCCGATCAGAGGAGCCGCCGACCTTCCTGAGACCGTGATGCAGGACGCACCCGACGGATCGAGCGACCTCGTCACGAAATACACCGACAGCTACGCGGCCCGCGTCGCCGATTGGTGGCTCCGCATTCGGTAGCGACGGTGCCGGAACCGAAGGGACCCAGCCATTGGGTAGTGGTGGTGCCGGAACGGAAAGGACCCAGTCAGTCGGTGGAGGGTTCGCGGCTCCAGAGGACGTCGAAGTCGCGGGCGATGTCGAGTACCTGGAACGCTCGGCCGATACCCACGCAGAAGCCGCACGTGATGGTGAGCTCGACCATCTCGACGTCGCTGAAGTGTTCACGCATCCGTTCCCACAACGCGTCGTCGATGCCGGTGTGGTCGAGTGCGTACTGTTCGGCGAATCGCGCCGCAAGGCGTTCGCGCTCCGTGAAGTCGGGGTGGTCGTGGTACTGGTTGACGTGCTCGTACAGCTCGTCGGTCATCCCTTGCTGCATCGCCGATGCAGCGCGTGTGTTCAGTCAAACGTGGCACTCGTTGAGTTGTGCGATGCGCATGCGCGCGACCTCGCGCTCGCGGATCGGCAAGCTCGACTTCTCATAGACCGCCTCGCTCATCGCGTGCAGACCGAGGCCCATGTGCGGGGCCAGTGCCCAAATGCGCGTCGCTTCGAGGCCTTCGCCATCGGGAATGTCGACTCGTGCCATCAGTGCTCTCCTGATTCGTTGTGGGATGTTCGCGGTGGTGCGACAGCGGTGTTGGCCAGCAGGTCGTCGACCCATCGGTGGAAGGTTTGGTTGCCGGGTTCGTTGCGACCGAAGGTGAACTCGGTATTCGCTCCGGATGCGAGCGCCGACTGGATGCCGAGGCCGGTCTTGTAGTCCTCTTCGTTGACGACCCACTCGAGGAAGTCGGCGCGCTTGATGGTCGCCTCGCGTTCTTCGTCGGTGGCATCTTTGGCGATCACGTGAGTTTGCATCGTGCGCGACCGGTCGGAGGTCGGCCCCGGCATCAGCTGGCTGACCATCGCGCCACGGCCGCCGTTGCCGGCCACCGACACGTGCGGGAACACCGTGTGGACGAAGCCGACGTGCTTGGCGGGCTTCCACTCGGACTCCGGAATGTCACGCAGTTCGTGGGTGATGTGGCGAGCGAACGCAACGCGCTGATGCGGCCCCCACGCGTCCCAGGTCATCACGTTGCCCATCGTGTCGGTGCCGAGCGTGTCCTTGTGCAAGATGTCGAGGTGGTAGCCGTCGACGTACCCGTCGAACGCGATCTTCCAGTTGGGCCCGATCAGTTCGCGCTCGTCGAGGAGTTCCATGTTCGCGAGGCCGAGTGCGTCGAGCGCCGCGTCGTAGCCGCCGAGCCAACTGTCGAGGTCGAGCGGAGCGTCCGGGCGGAGCACGGCGAATACGAGGCCGCTGCGCTCCTCGCACGGCAACTCCGTGAGGCCGTGGGTGGAGGTGTCGACGTCGCCGACCTTGTGACGTCCGGAGATGCCGACCAACGCACCCTCGTTGTTGTAGCTCCACGCGTGATACGGGCAGGTGAACCGACGCGCCTGGCCGCACCCGTTCTCGACCACGAGTGCGCCGCGGTGACGGCATGCGTTGATGAAGGCTTTGACTCCGCCGTCGGCCTGGCGCACGGTGAGGACCGGGATGCCCGCGATCTCGATCGAGCGATATGACCCAGGGTCGGGAACGTGTGCACTCAGCGCGGCGACGATCGGCGTGTTGCGAAACAACACATCAACCTCGCGCTCCCATCGCACTGGGTCGAGGTAGTCGGCGACCGGCACGGTGAGCATGTCGGGCAACGAGTCGGTGGTGTCGTCGTCGAGGTGGGTGAGGAGCCGACCGGCGACTTCGTGCCAGTCGTGCGTCCACGTCGAACCGTGGTGATCGTGCACGGTCGGCTGCGGGAAACGCGGATAGTCGCGCTGAGCGTCGCCGGTGCGTTCGTCGACGCTCACACCGCCACCGGTGCCTTCTGGACGGCGACGGGAATGGCGCTCGACACGACCATCCCGGTGACCGGGTCGTGGCCGACGTCGACCGACACCAACCTGCTCGTCGGTGAACCGATTTCGCGGACCTTTTCGTCGGTGACCGATCGTCCGCCCCACGAGTGAGCCATCGAGATCACGCCGCGCTTCACGTCGTCGGCCGCTTCGACGACGCCCAGCAGCGATGCCTTCGGTGAGCTGATCTCGATGATCTCGCCCGACTCGAGGCCGAGGGCCGCCACGTCGTCTGGATGCATGTACGCGGGATTCGTCGTCCCTTTGCGGGCGAGTGCGGGGAGCTCGGTGCCCGTCGAGTTGAGGACGTGTTTGAGGCGACGGCTCACGAGCCGGAACGGGTAACCGGACACGTCGGCTCCCGCGAACGTGTCGGACGTTTCGGCGAGCACCTCGGCGAGCTCGGCCATGAAGTCGTCGGGTGCGGGCGTGAACTTGGCGGTTGCGTTCTCGTCGGCGGGCTGCACGACCAGCTTCTTGTCGAGGTGAACCTGACGTTGGCTGGCGCGCACTTCGTCGAGCGGCATGCGTGAGCCGTGGTACGAGCGATCGATGATCTCGTCGGTGTCGGGGCGCTGGGTCATGTCGGGTGTTCCGCCGGGGAAGGGCAACGTGCTTCCAAGCCGGGAGGCCAGCTCCCAGAACACTTCCCACTCGTTGAGCACGTCGCCGTCGCGCTCGACGACTGCTTCGGTGTAGTTCGTGTAGGGCGCGCGGAACCACCGGTCCATCAGGTGCGGGACGTCAGCGCGTTCGAGCGGGACAGTCGGGGCGATGACGTAGTCGGCCAGTTCGGCAGTCGGTGTCATTCGGTAGTCGATGACCACGAGGAGGTCGAGTGCCTCGAGTGCCTTCATGGTGAGCTCGTGATCGGGGAATGCAACGAGCGGGTTGCCGCCGCTCACGATGAGCGCCTTGATCTGGCCGTCGCCGGGCGTGAGGATTTCCTCGGCCAGGGTCGCGGCCGGCATCTCGCCGCGGTAGCCGCGCAGTCCGCGGATGCGAGCTTCGGGGCCGTTGGCGGGGCTGCGTGGAGCCGTGGCCTGCGCGCGGTGCGGCATCTCGGGGTAGAGCAGCAGACCGTTCTCCATCAGGTCGCCCTCGCGTTTGACTCGCCCGAGGATGGTGTTGAGCACCACGGTCATGTGCTCGGTCAAGCTGGAGTGCGCTGCCATGTTCGGTCCGGTGCCGGTGCCCGCCGTGCCTCGTGGTCCGGCGGCGAACATGCGCGTGGCCGCAACGATGTCGTCGGGGTCGAGCTGTGTACGTGCGGCAACGACGTCGAGCGTGAAACCAGAAACGGCCGCTTCGAGTTCGCCCATCTGGTCGACCCACCGGTCGCAGAACTCGTGATCTTGGAGGCCTTCGTCGAGAACGATGCGGATCATCCCCGCGAGCAGCGTGGTGTCTTGCCCCGGCCGGATCTGCAGATGGATGTCGGCGAAGGTCGCGAGCTCTGTGCGGCGAGGGTCGATGACGATCAACTTCATCCCCTCTTCCTTGCGCCGACGCATGACGACAAACGGATTCGTGCCCTGGAGGCCGCCCAGCGGTGCATACGACGACACCATCGAGTTGTATCCGATCGCCATGTGAACATCGGAGTCGGTAAAGGAGTGGTAGCCCGCCTCCCATCCACCGAGTCGCAACATCGCGAGCCCCTTGGCGGGCTGATCGATCGTGACCGAGGTGTAGAACGACACCGAGTCGATGCCCTGGTGGAAGGCGCGTGCGGCGGGCACCGCGACGGAGTTCTGGTAGCCGCCGGTGCCGGTGTACGACGCCACCGCTCGCGGTCCGTGGGTGTCGATGATCTGCTTGAGTTGCGCGGCGATGTCGTCGAGGGCGGCGGCGCTGCTCGTCTCTTCGAACGTGCCGTCGGGGCGGCGCTGCAGCGGCGCACGCAGTCGCTTCGGGTCCGCCATCTGGTCGGGAATCTGGCGACCCGTGATGCAGGTATAGCCCTCGAACAGTGGGTCATCCATGATGCCGCGGACCGCGACGACCTTGTTGTCGACGATGTCGACCTCCATCGGACAACTCGCGTGACATACCCGGCAGAAGGTGGTCGTGGTCTGCATGTCAGCGTCCATTTCGATCCCCATCTCGATCCGGGACTCGATCCCCGGTCGTTTCCGTACGACCGTAAACTAACTCGTCGGCTAGTTTCCGTGCGCACCGGGCATCAGGCCCGTCGAGGCTTCGAGACAGCGAGACACGACGATGACGCGACCATTCCGTTTCGGTTTGCAGAGCTATGCGGCCACATCTCCCGACGACTGGCGCGATCAGGCACGGCGTGCCGAAGCGCTCGGCTTCAGCACGTTCAGCGTTGCCGACCACGTGATCGGGCCAGGTCCGGCGCTCACCGCCACCAACCACCCGATTCAGAACCTGGCGGCGGTACCGGCCATGGCGGTGGCAGCGGAAGCGACGACGACGATCAACATCGGTGCACGCGTCTTCTGTGTGGACTATCGCCAACCGGTCGTGTTCGCGAAAGAACTCGCCACGCTCGACTTCTTCTCGGGCGGGCGCCTCGAACTCGGTCTCGGCGCCGGGTGGCTCCAGGGTGAGTACGAGGCAATGGGTGTGCCGTGGGACCGGGCGGGCGTGCGGCTCGACCGGTTCGAGGAGACTCTCGACCTCATCCGCCAGCACTTCAGCGACGACCAGATCGACATCGCCGGTGATCATGTTCGGGCAACCGGGTTCGAAGGTCTCCCGAAGCCGACCAACGGGATGCCGCCGATCATGATCGGCGGCGGAGCGAAGCGGGTGTTGGGCATCGCCGGACGCGAAGCCGACATCGTGAGCCTGAACTTCAACAACAGCTCGGGCAAGATCGGGCCCGACGGTGTGGGGAGCAGCACCGCGGAGTTGACGTCGCAGAAGGTCGACTGGATCCGGGCCGGCGCCGCTGCCCGTCGCGATGGCCGCGGGTTCGACGACATCGAGATCGAGATCGGTGCGTACTTCACGGTCGTGACCGATGAGCGCGACGCAACGCTCGGACAGATGGCACCGATGTTCGCGCTCGAGCCCAATCAACTCGCCGACCACCCGCATGCGCTCATCGGTTCGGTCGATTCGATCTGCGACCAGATCGTGGAGCGGCGCGAGACCTACGGCATCTCGTACGTCACGTTCGGCGCGTCAGCGGTCGAGTCGGTCGGTCCGATCGTCGAACGTCTCGCCGGCACCTGACGATCTCTGCATCCGAGCCTCTCGCCCACGTCCCACCGTCAAGCGCACCCAAATTCAGCAACACAGATTCAGCACACAGATTCAGAAAAGAGAGTTCTTCATGAAAGTCGGCGTCAATCTTCCCTCGCAGTTCCCCTGGGAGAGCACCGCAGCGATGCTCGAGGTCTACGAGCAGGTCGGATTCGACTCCTACTGGTCGCCCGACCACATCCTCGGCGTGTTCCACCCCGAACTGTGGAGTGAAACGCCGCTCTCGGCACTCGCCGCTGACCCCGACGCGTTCTACGACCCCTTCGTCTACGGCGCGAAGGTCGGCACGATGTCGGATCTACCATTCGGAATCTCGGTCACCGATGCGACGCGCCGCGGTGCGGCCGACCTGGCCCGCACCGCACTCACGCTCAACGACCTCAACCCGGGTGGCTTCATCCTCGGCATCGGGTCGGGCGAAGCCGAGAGCCTGCTGCCGTTCGGCTACCCGTTCGACAAGCCGGTCGGCATTCTCGAAGACGTGCTGCGCGACCTCCGCTCGCTCCTCGACACCGGCAAGATGGCCGACGGCGGCGTCGGCCGCATGGGGCTGCCGCTCCAGGCCGAAGGTCGAGGGTCGCCGCCGGTCTGGGTCGCGGGCCACGGACCGCGCATGTTGCGCCTCACGGGCCAGTACGGCGACGGCTGGATCCCCGCCTGGTGGATGAGCCCGGAGGAGTACGGCGCGAAGAGCAAGGTCGTTGCCGAACACGCCGCCGCTGCGGGTCGCCCGAATCCGGAGAATGCGCTGTTGCCGTTCGTGCTCTTCTCCGAGAGCCAGGACAAAGCAGCCGAGATGTTCGAAGCCGAGCCACTCGGCAAGCTCTTCGGTCTCTTTGCGCACGGCTACGTCTGGGAGAAACACGGACTGCAGCATCCGCTGGGCAATGACTCACAAGGCTTCGTCGACGTGATCATCCACGACCTCAAAGCCGACGATCTGCGCGACCTTGCCGACACGATTCCGTTCGACATGGTCAAAGAGGTGCTGTTCATCGGGAACTCCGAAGAACTCGCGTCGCAGTTCGAGGGCTACGCGAAGAACGGCCTCGAACACATCGTGCTCGCCAACATCACCGGTGTGGTCGGTGGCATGGACGAGATCATGGCGCGCGGTATGGAACTCCCGATTCTCAAGAACGTGCTGTCGGAACTGTGACGAGCTTGGCCGGCAAGATCGCCGTCGTCACCGGGTCGAGTCGGGGGATTGGTCGCGGCACCGCACTGGCGCTCGGCGAGCAGGGCGCGACCGTGTACATCACGGGTCGCAGCACCGGTGACGGCGAGCTGACGATCGACCGCACCGCTGAACTCGTCGACGAGGCGGGTGGTCGCGGCATTGCGGTGCAGACCGATCACGGCGACGACGCACAGATCGCCGCGCTGTTCGACCGTGTGCACGCCGACGAGGGCAAGATCGACATCCTCGTCAACAACGTGTACAAGATTCCCGACCCGCCTGCGTGGGGCGGCGGATTCTGGGATCACCCCGTGTCGATCTGGGACGACCAGGTCGGGATCGGGCTGCGCGCCCACTACGTCGCGTCGTGGCACGCAGCACCGCTGCTGTTTGCGAGCGGACCTGGCGCGTTCATCTGCAACGTGTCGTCACCCGGTGGCCAGAGCTACCACTTCAGTTCGTCGTATGGCGCCGGCAAGGCAGGACTCGACCGGTTGAGCGCCGACATGGCCGCCGAGCTCGAGCCCAAGGGTGTTGCGTGTGTGTCGCTCTATCCCGGCTCGGTGTCGACCGAGTTCATCGTGGCGGCGTCGGGTGCGCGCGGCACCGACCTCGATGGTGCACAGACACCACTCGTGGTCGGCCGAAGCATCGCTGCGCTTGCGACGGCTTCCGACCTGATGGAGCGGTCGGGTTCGATCCAGTGGGTCGAGGATCTCGGCGCCGAATTCGGGTTCGTCGACGAACATGGCCGTCCGCCACCCGCCTACGCCAAACGTCAGCACTAACAACCACGGGAGAACGACGCATGGGGAATATCGCAGGACTGGAAGTCGGGTTGCCGGCTTCGATCGACGGGGTCACGGCTCCGTGGCTCACATCTGTGTTGCGAACGAGCGGGGCCATCGGAGCGACATCGACGGTGACGTCGGTGGTCAACGAGCCGTTGCTCGCTGGTGGTCTGATCGGGTTGTTGTTCACGTCGAGGATCTCGTCCGACGACCCGAACGCGCCCGGGGCTGTGGTCGTCAAGTTTCCGATCGACGTGCCGGAGCAGCGCGCGATGGCCGACGCATTCGGGGTGTACAACCGTGAGGTCGTCTTCTACCGCGACATCGCGCCGCGGTCAGACATCGTGATGCCGCACGTACACGCCGCGATCGTTGCTGAGGATGCGTCGAACACGTGCATCGTGATGGAAGACCTCAGCCACCTTCGACAGCCTGACCGAACCGCCGGGCTGAGTTGGGACGAGGCGGTGAAAGGCATCCGCGCGCTCGCACGATTCCACGCCGGTTGGCGCGGCTCGTCCGAACTGCCTGCGCTGATGGACCCGTTCATCTCGATCGGTGCGCCAATCCAACGTGGCGGGCTTCCGAGCATCGCGGAGAACGGATGGCCGGGAGCGAAGATGCATGCACCCGAGGTGTTGACGCCTGACGTGATCGCGCTCGGCGACATGTGGGTCGAACGTCTCGACGCGATGCTCGATCAGATGTGCACTGATCCGACTCTGTGTCATCAGGACTGGCGTGCCGACAACATGTTCTTCGATGCGAGCGACGAGGTCGTGATGATCGATCCGCAGATCGCCGGCGTCGCCAACGGCGCGTACGACATCGGCTACTTCATCAGTCAGTCGACCGAGCGGACGATGCTCGACGGTCGTCACCGTGAGCTGGTCGAGCATTATGTCGACGAGATGTCGACGCGTGGCCACGAGCTCGACACCGATCAAGTCTTCTACGACACGCGTGTCGCTGTGGGCATGTGCTTGATGTACGGCTTTTCTTCGTATGCGCAGTACGACCAACTCGATGGGCCGGGCCAGGAGATGGCGCACAAGTTGCTGCGCCGCGGCGCGCAGAGCATCGAAGACTTCGAGTCGCTTGCCGCCGTGCAACAACTCCCCTGACGAGGTCGCGCGTGCGGTCGACTCACCGGGTCGAAACCTCTTCGAATCTCTTCTGTGCGTCGAGCTACCGTTTCACCATGGTCTCGTGACATGTCCATCCCCGACGTCCAACGAAGGAGAAGTTCATGACCGATCTCACAGCGATCGCTCCTGCATTCATCGAAATGGCCCACCGGATCGTGTGGGCCACGGTGGCCACCGTCGACTCGACCGGCCAGCCCCGTACTCGGATCCTCCATCCCATCTGGGAGTGGGACGGATCGGAGCTCGTGGGCTGGGTGGCCACCTCACCGAACTCACCCAAAGCCGCCGACCTCGCGGGCAACCCGCGGGTATCGGTGACGTATTGGGACCCGCAACAAGACACCTGCACAGCGGACTGCACCACGTCGTGGCTCACCGAGCCCGACGATCGAACTGCAGCGTGGAATCGTTTCCTGCGGGCACCCGAACCGGTGGGCTACGACCCGCGGATCATCCCTGGATGGCACTCGCCCGAGGCTCCCGAGTTCGGCGCGTTGCGCCTCGTGCCCGATCGGTTGCGCGTGTTTCCGGGGACCCTGCTGCTGCGTGGCGAGGGCGATCTGCTCACCTGGCGACGGTGAACATCTGCTTCACTGGCAGCATCAGCGCGGAACCAATACCTGACGACGACTTCGATCCCGATCGTCTGTCCGTGTGTGCGTATTGGCGGTGCGGGGAATTGTTCGAGCGCAAGACGAGCAACCAGCGCTATTGCCGCAAGGCGTGTCGGAGCCGTCAGAACAAGTGGCTCCGTGCCGTCGCGCGCCGCAAGGGCACCCCGAAGCCGTCACCCCAAGCGTGACGCGAGCCACGCACGGGTGACGGCCCCTTGAGCCGCTTGGAACGCGCGAACGGTGGGTAGGCCCGGAGGTGGCGGGAGGAGCGCGCCGCGAGTGAAGTAGCCGGCGATCGCGGCGATCACCACGTCGACCGCTCCGGGGTCGGCATCGCGACCGAGCGGATGCGCATCGAACACGTCGTGCGGGGGCGGCCCGCCGTCCAGGTGAAGTGACGGGAGCAGACCGACGAGATCGATCCACGGTGCTCCCATGCAGGCGGCGGGCCAATCGACGACGACGTCGCGGTGTTCGTCGTGTGCATCGAACACCATGTTGTCGGTCCGGAGATCAGCGTGGACCAGGTGGTCGCCGCTGCTCGCGGCGGCGAGATCGCCCTCCAGGTCCACCAGCGCATCGAGGTGTCGCAGCGACCAAGTGTCCAGACCGTCGAGTGGTTTGTCGGCGAGCTTGTGCCAGTTCCCACCGATGTCGCCATGCGTGTCGGCGAGACTCGTGAGTGAGTCGAACGTGACGTCCCTGCCGGCGCGAGCGAGTCGTTCGGCGAGGCGGAGCACTCGATCGGCGGTGGGGCGGTCGAGGGGCGTGGCGGGCATGTCGCCGTCGGCGCACGCGATCAACAGCGCGACCCAGTCGCCGTCGTCGACGACGCCGAGCAGCTCGGGCGCGGGAAACTCTGCGGGGAGCGAGGCGAGCACCTCACCTTCGCGTCGATGCATGTCGGGTGTCCACGGGTTGAGGTTGCGACCCGCTGCCTTGACGAACACGCGTCGTCCGTCACTCAGCTCACATCGAGCCGCCGGTCCGGGTGAGAAACCGCCTTCGATGTTGTTCGCCGACACGACTTGCGCGCCGATGAACTCCTCCACCTCGTGTCGAAAGGTCGCTGGAACGTCGCTCCACGGAAGTCGAATGCCCTGTCGCCCCATCGACACCATCTCAGCACGAAGCACGCCTCGTTCTCGTGCCGGTTTCGTGGTGAGTCCTGAGTCCAGCGTGACCGTGGCGTCCGACGGTCGTTTGATGCGACCGGTGTGGGACCATCGATCGATGGCAGTCACCGGGAAGCGTGTTGTGTTCGTGAAGCGTCCGGTCGGTTCGGCGACGCCCGACTGCTTCGCCGTCGAGGAGTTCGAACCTGCGGCCCTCGAACCCGGTCAGATCCGAGTCGCGGTCGCCTTCTCGTCGGTCGACGCGGGAATTCGGACGATGCTGCGTGGTGAGGGCTTTCATCGCCAGGTCGCCCTCGGCGATGTGATCCACGCGGGCGGAGTCGGCACGATCACCGAGTCGATGGCTGACGGCTGGGAGGTCGGTGCCGCCGTGTCGGGTCGGCTCGGCGTGCAGACGCTGGCCACGATCGACCCGTCGGCTCCGGGCTTCGGACTCGAGCGTGTCGACGCGTCACTCGGTTCGCTCAGCCTGCATCTCGGGCCGCTCGGCGGTTCGACCGGCGTGACCGCGTGGATCGGCATACGTGAGGTGGCCAAGCCGAAGCCCGGTGACGACTTCGTCGTCTCGGCCGCTGCCGGAGCCGTGGGGTCCATCGCAGGTCAGATCGCGAAGCGTGACGGTGCCCGCGTGATCGGTATTGCCGGTGGTCCGGACAAGGCTGCGTACCTCGTCGACACGCTGGGTTTCGACGCTGCGATCGACTACAAGCACGACGATCTGAGCGCGCGGCTCCGCGAATTGTGCCCCGATGGCGTCAACGGTTTCTACGACAACGTGGGCGGCCCGGTTCTCGATGCGGTGCTCGATCAGCTCGCGATGCGGGCCCGCGTCACGATCTGCGGCGCGGTGTCGCAGTACGACGACATGGACAACGTGGCCGGCCCGTCGATGTACCTCCGTCTGGCGGAGCGGCAATCGGTGATGGAGGGCTTCGCCTACTTCCACTTTCCGGATCGCATCGAGCCAGCGCGTACCGAACTGGCGTCGTGGGTGCGCGACGGCTCGCTCGTCGTGTCCGAGCACGTGCTCGATGGGATCGAGCGGTATCCCGAGGCGTTGCAGTTCATGTTCGACGGTGGCAACACGGGCAAGTTGCTCGTCAAGTTGGACTGACTCGCGTCAGGTGTCGTCGGTGATCGCGGTCTTTCGATCGATGTCGAGGTCCGGATCGCTCCACGGTCGCACGAGGTCGCACGCGGTCCACAACTCGATGACGCGCTCGCGATCGGTTGCTGCGAACTCGCGAACCGTTGCGCGACGTTCGCTCACTGGTTGAAGACCGGTGGTCGCTTTTCGAGGAACGCCATGATCCCCTCCGTCGCGTCGGGAGTACCCATCGTGGCGTGAACACCCGCGCGTTCGGCCGCGAGGAGCTGATCGATTGTCTTGTCCTCGCTGTCGTGGAGCGCGTCGAGCATGGCCTTCACCGCGAGGCGCGGTTGCGCTGCCAACTCGGCGGCGAGATCGACTGCGCGCTGCTTCAACTCGTCGAGTGGCCACACCTCGTTGGCCAGCCCGATTGCCAGAGCCTCTGGCCCGCTGATCTTCTTGGTGCGCAGGATCATGTCGAGCGCGTGGTTGCGGCCGACACACTTCGCGAGGCGAGCGGATCCGCCCCACGCCGGGGTGGAGCCGAGGTCCATTTCGGGCAGACCGATCTGTGCACCCGTCGCCGCGGCCAGTCGGAAGGTGCAGCCGAGCGGAACTTCGAGTCCGCCACCCAGGCAGTAGCCGAACAGCGTGGCGACGGACGGCTTGCCCATGGTCTCGATGCGGGAGATGACGTCGAGTCGCTGGTCGAAGAACGCATCGGGACCGGCTTCGGCCATGCCCGAGCCGAGCTCCTTCAGGTTCATGCCCACGGAGAAGTTCGTCGTTCCTTCGGACGTGAGGACGAACGACCGGATGTTGTCGTCATGGGCGATTTCCTCGACGACCTCTTGGAGTCGATCGACGTACGCGAGGGTCATCCGGTTGAGCGGGTCGTCGTTCGTCGAGATGATCGCCACGCCGTCGTCGCGCTTGGTCAACAACAGTGGCTCGTCGCTCATCGCACCATCTTCGCGAATCGGTTGCGGTTCGGGCTGGTTCGTGAGTTCGTCGCGGCCTGCACCAAGATCGGGCCATGACGATCGATCGCAGTTCCTTCGGCGCCCACACCACGACCGACGAGGTACTCGCCGGCGTCGATCTGACCGGCAAGAAGTTCCTCATCACCGGTGCATCCGGCGGGCTCGGGGCGGAGACCGCGCGGTCGGTCGCCGCG
>CALICC010000003.1 GCA_938049325.1 uncultured Ilumatobacter sp.
TGCCGATGTTTTGGCGCTCGGAGGAACCACCGCGTTCAAGCTGTTCGCGTTTCATCGCTCATGGCCGGTTCAGCAGCTCCTCGAGCGCATTCCCCAACTGCTTGCCGACAACCCACCGGCAGGCGGATGGGCAAGCGAGCCGCTCGTGAGTCACATGGGGGCCGACGCCGTCGAGATCGGCCCGGGCGGAGCCGACAAACGTGCGGGGCTCCAGTGGTTGTGTGCACTGCTCGGCGTCGACCGCAACGACGTGATCGCAGTCGGCGACGAGTGGAACGACCTCACCATGCTCGAGTGGGCCGGCCGGGGTGTCGCGATGGGCAACGCCGACGAGCGTGTGCGAGACGTCGCCGACGAGACGATCGGAACGAACACCGACGACGGTGTTGCTCACTTTCTGGAGACTCTCGTCGGAAGCTGACAGTCCCGGTGACCTGACTTCAGCTCGCGGTCGACCCGAATCGGCAGCGAATCGCTCAAGCGTTCTGTTCCGATGCCGATACTCAGATGTGCAGTCTGAACTGAACGGCGTTCAACGGACCTCCAACACTCCGCCGTCGCGCTCGTTCCACTTCACCTCGAACGTCTGGCGGAGAGGCACCACCCGGTGACCGAGCAGTCCTACACTCCCCCCGTGGGAGGAAACGCATCTACCGTCGTCAACGCCCTGATCGACAACATCGACCAGGTGATTCGCGGGAAGCGCAACGAGATTCGCCTTGCGCTGTGCTGCCTGCTGACCGAGGGCCACCTGTTGCTCGACGACGTGCCCGGAACCGGCAAGACGAGCTTGGCAAAAGCCATCGCGAACTCGATCGCCGGCGGGTGGAAGCGCGTCCAGTTCACGCCCGACCTGCTCCCGACCGACATCACCGGCGTGATGGTCTACGACCAGCGCAGCGGACAGTTCAATTTCCGCGAAGGCCCCGTGTTCACCAACGTGCTGATCGGCGACGAAATCAACCGTGGCAGCCCGAAGACGCAGTCGGCGCTCCTCGAGGTGATGGAAGAGCAGCGCGTCACCTCCGACGGCACGAGCCGCCCGGTGCCACGTCCGTTCTTCGTGATCGCAACGCAGAACCCGCGCGACTTCCAGGGAACCTTCCCGCTCCCGGACGTTCAGCTCGACCGTTTCGCCATGAGGCTGAGTCTCGGCTACGCCGACCCCGACACCGAAGTCTCGATTCTGGAGCGGTTCACCCGCATCCAACGCGACAACGAACTCGAACCGGTCACCGACACCATCGAGCTCGACAAGGTCATCAACGAGATCGACGAGATCCACGTCGCACGATCAATTCACGACTACGTGGTGCGAATCGCAGGCGCGACCCGCTCTCATCCAGACCTCCGCCTCGGCGTCTCCACTCGCGGCACGCTCACGCTCATGCGGGTGTCTCGCGCATACGCGGCGACCGACGACCGAGACTTCGTCACGCCTGACGACATCAAGTTGCTGGTGGCCCCCGTGTTCGGACACCGCGTGGCGCTCACCGCAGAGGCGGAGCTGCGCGGCCTCTCCGTCGAGACGGTGATGGCCGACATCACCGACAGCGTCCCGGTACCTCGAAGCGGGGACTGACGTGCTCACCCGATCGGGCCTCGGTGCGATCGTGACGGCGGTGGCGCTCACCGCGCTCGGCATCGTGTGGCGCTACGAGGAACTCGTCGTTGCCGCCATCGGGATCGGTCTGGTCGTCTTGATGGCGATTCTGATCGCACGTCGACCGCCACGCGCCAAAATCGAACGGCGCCTGACTACGGTGCGCGTCCCGCGTGGCGACCCGATCCGGATCGTGTACCGAGCCCGCAACGACACCACCTACCGATCGGCGAGGTCGACGTTGATCGATCGATGCGACGTCGAATCGGTCGAACTCGCCGTGGACTCGATTCCGCCCGGGGCGCTGCTCGACATTCCGGCAACGATCCCCACGAGCCGTCGTGGCATGTTCGAGATCGGTCCGATCGATGTGCAAAAGGTCGACCCGTTCTATCTCGCCGGCGGAAACTGGCGAAACGAGACACCTCGCAAGAGCTTCGTCACCGTGCACCCGAAGCTCTTCGCCCTCACGGGCAGCGAAGGATCATCGCGCATCGTCGAAGACGAGTCGATCGTGCGCCGCGCAGCAACCGACCCCATGTCGGGATTTGTGTCGATGCGCGAATACGTCCCCGGCGACGACCCGCGCCTGGTCCACTGGCCGACAACGGCGCGCACCGGCACGCTCATGATCCGCGAAAACGTCGAAGTTCGCCGCCCCGAGTTCACCGTGGTCGTCGACGCCACCGCCGGCATCGGCACCGCCGACGACTTCGAAGAGGCGGTCGACGTCGCTGCCTCACTCGCCGTGCATGCACTGCGCAGCGGTCTCGATGTCGTGGTGCGCAGCAACAATCGCGATTGCGCCGGCCAAGCCATTCCGTTGCGCAGCGAAGGTGAAGTGCTCGACCTGCTGACGACCGTCGAGCGCTGCGATGACGAAGCTCCCCTGGGATTCACCGCCCTGTTCCGCCAAGGATTCGAGCAACGCTCGGTACTGCTCGTCACCGGCCCGGACGGGCCTCTCGGACCTGTGTCACCCAACGACCAGATGCTGATCATCCGAATCGGCGAGGGCGCTCAGGCCGGCGGCAAGGTCTCGCTGGCAGCGCGCGATGCGGCTGACTTCGCGAATCGGTGGCGATCATGGGCCTGACCGAGTCCGACGTCATCTCCGTCAACGACCCCGTCGTGACGATTGCGAGAACACGCGCCGCGCTGATCACCGCGATGTTGGTCGTCGTGGCCATCGCCGCCGGTGACGTGTTCGACCGAACCATCTGGTGGCTCGCCGCGGCGCCACTCATGGTTGGAGTCGTCTCCATCGCATCGATCGGTCTGCGGTGGCCGATTCAAGCGTTGGGCGCCACACTCGGTGCATTGGGAGCGACGGCGCTCGTCGTCTTGGCGAACGATGGCGAACTGGGCGACATCGCCACTTCCATCACAGCCGGATCGCAGCGACTGCTGAGCACCGACTGGCCGAGCCCCGATCGAGCCGACCTCATCGGCACACTCGCGTTCGGCCTCGGCGTGATCACCGCACTGGGTCTGCTCATGGTCCGCAAGCGGGCGTGGCATCTCTCGCCGTTGGTTCCCGTCATCGTCGCGCAGACCATGGTGATCGCGCTCAGCGCTCCGATGGGACTCCGACTTCGATGGCTCCTGCCGCTCGCCATCCTCGCGTTGACGTTCGCCACATTCCGCCCGGCCGACGACACCGATGTGCGCGGACGACTGGTGACCTTGCGCGGCGAACGCCGCCTGCTCCCCGTGTCGATCCTGAGCATCGCTCTCGCCGTGGGCTTGGCGATCCCACTCACGCTGACCAACCGCGCCGACCCGCGTCGCACCGAGCCAGCGGAACGGACCGCCGCCCTCCTCGACCCGATCGAGGCGACCTTGGCCCTGCGCACGTTGGACCCGCCGGTCGATCTGCATGCGATCACGATCACGTCGAACAACGCCGATCGCCAACCCACCCTCTGGCGCACGACGGCGCTGGTCGAGTACGACGGCGGACGCTGGGCGCCGGATCTCACACTTCGACCGATCGGTCGTCGACTCGAGTCGCGAGGCGAACAGTCAATCGACGCAACGATCGCATTTCTCGATCCCGGTCTTCAGCTCGTGCCGTTGCCCGGAGCCGCCGTGGTCGTCGACGCTCCGATCGAAACCGATGTCGAACGCAACATCGTGCGCTTGGTCGAACGCCCCGACGCCAACACTGTCGTCAGCATCACCGCTCGCCCCGAGCCGGCGCCGAGCGACGTCAGCGCCGGCCAGATCGCCACTCGCGAGATCGACGAGAACGCTGCGGGTCTGACCGATGTCGCAACGGCGCTCGCCGAGCAGGGCGGCGCCGCAACCGCCGACGGGTTGCTCGCTCAACTGGAGGCGATCGAGTCCACGATGAGCGATGATTTCGTGCTCCGCTCCGACGCAGCGGGTGGCGGGCTGCAGCGAGCGCTCATCGATCGCTTCGTGCGCGACACACAACGTGGTAACGCTGAGCAGTTCGTCACCGCATTCGTCTTGTTGACACGTTCGCTCGGTGCTGACGCCCGAGTAGCGACCGGCTTCGAGGTCGAAGACGGCGGCTACCAGACCGCCAACGGCGTCACGACTGCCATGCTCACGTCAGCCGACGCCGTCATCTGGCCTGAAGTGCGCGTCGGCAACGACTGGGTTGCGTTCGACCCGGTACCCGCGTCCGAGGCCAGTGATGCGTTCGAGGAACAGCCCGATCGCCAGCCACAGACGCCCGCGGCCGCGCAACCACCATTCCCGCCACCGCCTGAATCCGATGATGAACCGATCGTGACCGAGGGCGCCGATGGCGACGAAGCCGGCGCAAACCTGCCGGTGATCGTCACGTGGGCGTTCCGAACCGCGGCATTCAGTGGTGCGCTCCTCGTTCCGGTGCTGTTGGCGATCGGCTTGATCCTCGGCATCAAGTGGCGTCGACGTCGGCGTCAACTCAGCGGCGCCGCGACCGATCGCATCATGGGCGCGTGGAAAGTTGCCACGAGTCGATTGATCGACGCAGGCATGACGATTCCTTCGGCGGCCACGAACAGCCAAATCGCCAACGACGCAACCCCGCTGCTCGCCCACGGCCATCGTGAGGTCCGGCGGCTTGCAGACCTCGCGAGCGCAACCACGTTTGGGTCACCCGCACGCCCCGACCTGTTGGCGGCCGACGCTGAGGCCTGCCTCACCGCAGTCGAGACATCACTCGCCTCGGCGCGCACACCGCTCGACCGGCTCCGTTGGCGTTTGAGCTTGCGCAGCCTGCGTCGCAAGACCAGCTCGCCGGTCTGACGTCGCTGCACCACGACGAGCGCGACCGGCGTCGAACAGGTGCCGGGCTACTGAGTCTCGTAGACACCGAACTCCGGTCCGGTCATCGTGTAGCTGGCGGTTGCCAGGCTGGTGTCGATCGTGGAGGTCACCAAGGTGCCAGCCACCCAAACAGCACCCCAAGAATCCTCAAGGCTGAGACTCTCCCCGTCAGCGAGGGTGATCAAGACGGTCTGATTCGCGGGAGGTGGAGGCACGTGAACGCACGCTCCGAAGTACGGCACGAGCAGGAATTCGACGATGTTGTCGCCGTCGTCATAGGTGAGCGGGGCGACGAAACCGGCGAGTTGGATCGCTTCGTTGTTGAGCTCCTCGTTGACCGAGGCAACGTCGAATTCGGCGTTCATCTCGGCGTAGATGGCATCGATCTCCGGGGAGCCGCGGTCGGCTTCGGCCAGGCGGTCTCTGTAGCGCTCCAGCACCTGGTCACTCGAGAAGCCGGGAGGAATGAGGTCCTCCCAGTCGACCGAGCGGAAGCCCGGGATCGTGATGTTCGCCGGCTCGGCCTCGGTCCGGGTGCCGTGAAACTCCTCGAGTGAGTCGCCGAATTCGAGGTCTTCGAAGCCGGGCGCTCGGGGAACGATGTCGGAAGGCACCGAAGTTTGAGCGGGCTCGCCGATCTCGACGACGGCGCCGTCGTCGGTGCCCGAGCCGGAACAGGCCGTGGCCGCGATCGCGAGTGCACACAGCACGCTCGTTACGGTGATCCGTTGCCGGATGTTTGGCTTCGATGAGAGTTCGGGGGTCATACGCTTCCTACACCTTGAGGGCCAGACCGTCTTGGATCGAACGGCGATACGCGATGAACCCTGGGATCAACGCAACCAGCATCGCGGCGCCGATCACTCCACCGATGATACCCAGCTGTGTGGAGTCGAGCCAGGTCGCGGCGAGGTCAACGCCGAAACGCCGTGCCACGATCGGGCGAGCGATCGCCATGAGGCCGTAGAGCATGCCGACGCCGAGTGCGCAGCCGGCCGCGACGACCAGGAGCGTTTCGAGCACGATCAGCATCACGACGTGACGCCCTCGAGCCCCAATGGCCCGGAGGACGGCGATCTCGCGCCGCCGCTCGTTCAACGTCGACAGAATCGTGGTCAGCATGCCGAGCAGTCCGGCGAGCAACACGAACCCGGAGATCACGAACAGCACCTGCTCGACGGGCGAGATCGTCCGCCAGAAGTCCGAGAGCGTGGCTCCGGGCAGGATCGCCGACATCGGTTCGGCCTGGTACTCGTTGATCTCGCGCTGGACCGTGAACGTCTGCGCGCGATTCTCGAGCCCGACCATGAAGGCGGTGATCGAAGTCGGCGTGAGGTCGAAGAGCAGCGCTTGCTCGGCGTCGAGCGGCACCCCGGTCCGGCCACCGTCCACCCAGTCGACGTGAATCGCCTCGATCCCTGCGAGGCTCACGTGCACCGTGCGATCGACCGGAGTCCCGGTCCGGTCGAAGATGCCGACCACCGTAAACGGCTTGTCGTCGTGCCCCGCGAAGTCGGCCGAGGACAAGCCGTGCGCGATGATGATCTCGTCGCCGATGTCGTAGCCGAGGTCGCGGGCGACGTCAGCGCCCAGCACCGCGTCGTAGACCTCCGCAAAGCGCTCGCCTGAGTCGAGCGTGAGCGACCGCTTGTTGCCGTACTTGTAGTACTCGAAGTAGTCCGTCGAGGTCCCCATGACTCGGAAGCCTCGGTGGGAGTCGCCGAGCGAGATCGGGATCGTCCACGCGACTTCGTCGCGTTCGGCAATCGACTCGTAGGTCTCCCAGCTGACGTTGTTGGTGGCGTTGCCGATGCGGAACACGCTGTAGAGCAACAGGTTCGTCGGAGAGCTTCGAGCACCGACGATCAGGTCGGTTTGCGACACGGTGTTGAAGAAGCTGGCGCGGGATTCTTTGCGGATCTTGTCGACACCGAGGAGCAACGTCGCGCTGATCGCGATTGCGATCACGGTGAGCACGATGCTGGTCCGGCGAAAGCGGGCGCTCTTGAGCGCGATCAACAACAAGGTCACGGAGCACTCCGAGCCATCTCGTCGACCGCGTCGAATGGAGTATCAGGGTCGACAGCGGCGTCGAGCTCGATCGATCGATCGAAGCGTTCGGCGAGTTGTGGATCGTGACTCACGAAGATCAGCGTGCACCCGCGCGCCTCGCTCTCGCGGAACAACAGGTCCATGAACCTGTCCCGGTTGTCGGCGTCGAGAGCCGAGGTCGGTTCATCGGCGATCAGGATCTCCGGCCCACCGATGAGCGCCCGGGCGACCGCCACTCGCTGCTGCTGTCCAACACTCAACTTGTTGACCGAGGCCCCGTGGTACTCGGGAGCGAGGTTGAGGTCGGTCAGCAGACGTCGCGCTGTCGCCTTGACGTCGGCTGACTCCGCGGCACGCCGCTTCTTGCGGCCCGAGAACGAACAGGCCAACGTCACGTTCTCCAGCGTCGAGAGGTAGGGCAAGAGGTTGAACTGCTGGAAGACCACACCGATGTGATCGGCACGAAACTGGTCGCGGCGTCCGGGCGCGAGCTGCGCGAGATCCGTGCCGAGGAGGCTCACCGTTCCGCTCGACGGCGAGTGGATCCCGCAGAGCAAGTTGAGCAACGTGGTCTTGCCGCTCCCACTCGAGCCACGCACGAACAGATGCTCGCCTGCGTCGAGATGCAAGTCATCGATCGAGACGGTGTCAGAGGTCTGGCCTGGCCAACGGAATCGCACGTCCGT
Organism: uncultured Ilumatobacter sp.; assembly: GCA_938049325.1. Lineage (GTDB taxonomy): Bacteria > Actinomycetota > Acidimicrobiia > Acidimicrobiales > Ilumatobacteraceae > Ilumatobacter_A. Next base: position 7,627 of record CALICC010000003.1, read on the forward strand.
GAGGCCAACGACGTCGCCCGCCCGATTCGTCACCGATCGAGTGACACCGTTGCAGACGATGGGGAGAGCTCCGCCGACGACTGTTGCGTGTCGGAGATCCATTGGACGTCGATGTCTTCGAAGTTCGAGAACTCGGCGAACAGGCCACTGAAGTCGACCTCACTCACCGCATCGGCGTTCTCGCACTCGAACACCCACGAGACCGTGATCTCGGAATGGGTGCCGTCGCGCTCGACTTCGGTGCTCACCGGGTCAATCATCGCGCACCGCGCGTCGTCGTTGACCGCGACCATGCCAGGTCCGGTGAGCACTTCGGTGCGGTCAGCCTCGATCGCGAGGTCGTCGTCGCTGGTCGGCTCGTACTCGAACCCGAAGACGTTGAAGGTCGGGCTGACGAGATCGATCGCCACCTGCGCATCGATCCAGGCCACCGACAGCTCAGCTGTGCCGTGTTCGTGTGCGCCCAGTCCGCCGGACTCGTCGTCATGATCGTCATGGTCCTCGTCGTCATGGTCCTCGTCGTCTTGGTCCTCGTCGTCGCCGTCGTGACCTTCCTCGCCACCGTGGTCGTCGTCGGATGTCGCCGTCGCGGGGCCGGCCGTGGTCTCAGGGGCCTCGTCGTCCGACGCGTTGCTGTCCGAACCACATGCCGAACCTGCGATCGAGGAAACGAGCACGACGGGAACCACAGCACGGCGGAGTCGATTGATCATGTTGAGAATGGTAATCAATCGCTGGATGGAAGTCCACGCGCCCAGAGGATTGCCCAAGCGAGTACGACCTCTGTCGCCATCGCGACCTCGCGAGGTCAGCCGATGGTCGTCGTGGGCGCGATCGTGGTCGTGGTGGTCGTGACCGGCACCGTCGTCGTGGTCGTGGTCGTGGTCGTGGTCGTCGTGGTCGTCGTGGAGGTGGTGTTCGTGGTCGTCGTCGCGTTGATGGTCACCACGGCCGGGTCCGACGTGTCCTGACCATCGAACGCCTGATACTGCACCGTGAACGTGCCATCGAAGGTGGGCTGGACGGTGATCGACGTGCCGGAGTCATCGAGCACCACACCACTGGGATCGCTCAGGTTGACGATCTGGATGACATCGGCAGGGTCGTCATCGCTCACGCTGAGCGGGATCACCGTGACCGCGTTCGTCTCGACGTCGACCGTTTGATCGAACGCTTCGGGCGGGTTGTTCGGGACGATCGTCGTCGTGGTGGTCGTGGTTGTTGTGGTCGTGGTTGTTGTCGTCGTCGGTACGACGACGTCAGGCCCGGTCACGGTGACGATGGCCGATCCGGAGACCGCTCCGCCGATGTCGACGATGGTGTAGATGAACGACGCCGTTCCCTGGCCGTTGCCGGCGTTGACGGTCACCGTGCGATCGTTGTTCCCCAGCGTGATCGTGCCGGACTCGCCGTTCGTGAACTCGAGCTCGCTCGGAATCGTCTGCACCCGGAGTTGACCGTTGGGCCCGTCGGCATCGTTGTCGTTGCTGACAATGTCGGCCGAACCCGTTCCGTCCGACGCATCGATCGTGTCGGCAAGCGCCACCGGCGCGGCGTTACGAATCGTGACCGAGACGTTCACGGTTGTGGTGAGCCCGCCCGGATCGGCCAGGGTGGTGGTCCACGCGAACGTCTCGTACCCCGCGTTGTTCGGCACGTTGATCAGCAACCGTTCGCCGGTCGTGGTGACCCAAGCAGGAGCCCCGCTGCTCTGCAAGATCGTCAGCTGCTCATCGTCGCTCCCGAGCTGACCAACGCCGATTTCGGCACTGGCACCACGGTCGAGTGTGAGCGACCTGTTCTGACCGGCGGGGCTCTGGTTGACGTCGACCGTGATCGTGCCGCTGGCGCGCTGACCACACTCGTTGCGGACGCCGTACGAAATCGTCACGTTGCCGTTGGTTCCGGACGGCGGCGTGTAGATGCCGCCCTGATACGTCGCAGGGCCGACGACGTCGACAATTTGCCCGTTGGTCGCGTAGTCGTTGAGGTTGATGGCGATCGGCTGTTGGTAGCCGGTTTCGAGGAACGCGTCGGCAGCGCCCGGCACCGATGCCTGACACGTGGCCACGACAACGCGCAGCGTCGCGCTGTCGGTGAGCTGTCCATCGCTCACCTGATAGTTGACAACAGCGGTGCCCGACTGGCCCGAGCGCGCATCGAAGCGGATCGACCTCTCAGCGGTGACGGTCGCCGTGCCGAGCGGGGACTCCGCACCTCCGAGAATCGAGATGGTGAGCGGGTCGCCGTCGGGGTCACTGTCGTTGAACAGCACGGCCGTCGTCACCGAACCACCGTTCGGCACCGACGCCGAGTCGTCGACGGCGGTCGGCGGTCGGTTGATGGGCGCGGTCACCGTGAGCGTGTAGGTGGACGACGCCGTGAGGGAGTCCTCGTCCTCGATGGTGTAGGTCGCGGTGAGGTCGCCGATGTAGTCGGGGTCGGGCGTGATCGTGACGTTCTCACCCGATCGGTTGAGCTCACCTTCTCCCGTGACGAGCGTTGCGCCGATGACGATGAGCGAACCGGGCGACGAATCGGCATCGGTGTCGTTCGCGAGCACGTTGACCGTCGTGGGAACACCCGGACCGACGATTTCGCGTGTATCCGGACGCGCCACCGGAGCAACCAGCTCAGGGGCCCGGATCTGGATCTGGACTCGGCCGGTTGCCAACGCACCGAGCGCATCTTCGACCACGTAATCGATCGTGGTCACGCCCGCCACGTTGCCGGCCCGGAACGAGATCGTGTTGTCGGTGCGCGTCGCGGTGCCCAGATTCGGCGTGGTCGACGATGTGACGCGCAGTGCGTCGTCGTCGCCATCGGGGTCCTCGTCGTTGTCGGTCAGCGGGATCAGAGCAGAGCCGCCCAACTCGACGATGGCTGTATCGAGACGAGCGATGGGCGGTTCGTTGGTGAGCTCACGTTCGCGGACCGAGATGAGGATCTCGGCACGGTCGGTGAGGTTCTGCGAGTTGGTGACTTCGTACGTGCACCGGAACGCTCCGGCACGACCAGGCGGTGGGTCGTAGCGCACCTGCCCGTCGGCGGCGACCGTGGCCCTGCCGCCCGTCGGGCAGCCAGGGGTTCCGACGATTGTGGGACGCTCACCCGACGGGTCGCCGTCGTTGCGTAGCACGTCGATCGTCACCGGTTCGTCGACGAACGTAAACGTCGAGTCGTCGCGTGCATATGGCGGCTCGGGCAAGGCCTCTGCCAACACGGTCACGGTGACTTCACCCTGCACCTCGTGGCCGTTGCCATCGGTCACCGTGTAGGTGAATCGGACATTGGCATCGGTCTCTTCGTCGATCGACGACGGTGTGAACTCGACCTGGTTGCCACCAGCGTTGGTGACCGAACCGCCGCCGTCGGGTTGCGTCACCGAGATGACGGCGAGCGGGTCCCCATCGGGATCGGAGTCATTCGCGGTGACGTCGATCAGGATCGTCTGGCCGACGACTGCGGTCTTGATGTCAGGGTTGGCCACCGGCGGCCGGTTGGGCTCGCTCTCGTCGATGACCACGACCAGGACCGAGCCGGTCACCTCGTGGCCGCGTCCGTCGTTCACGACGTACTCGAAGGTTTCGGTCGGGTCGCTCCCCGCTCGTGGGGTGACCTGCAGCTCGTCACCCAAGACCGTGACGTCGATGCCATCCGGAAGCGGGCCGGCGAGCGACAGCGTCATGCGGTCACCATCAGGATCGGAGTCGTTGACGAGCACCGGGACAAACGCCGCCGTGTCACGTCGAGTTCGCACCGCATCAGGACGAACGGTTGGTGGCCGGTTGGCGTCACCGAGCCGAGCAATGTCGACGACCACGTCGACGGGCTCACCCGCCGCGCCGAACGCGTCGACTGGCACGTAGGAGAATCGGGCTCGACCCTCGAGGCCATCGGCGGGCGTGTACTCGAGCGCTGGCAGTCCGGAAGGTCCCTCGGTTTCGTTCACCTCGCCGATCTCGTTCGCCGAGAACGATTCGATCCGCAGACTGTCGCGTTCAGGGTCGATGTCGTTCAACAAGACGTCGACCACAACCGACACGCCCGGACCGGTATCGGCAGTGTCGGGCGCCCCGACCGGTGCTTGGTTTGCCGCCTCGGCGGGCAGCAATTCGACGATCACCTCGGCAGTGGCGGTCGTGCCGTCGCCGTCGACGATCGTGTATTCGAAGTTGTCGGGACCGACGTAGTCGGGTTCGGGCGTGTAGACGACCGTCGACGCGGTCCCGATCTCGACGGCACCGTGGCCCGGTACACCGACCTCGACGACCGCAACGGCCTCACCATCCGGGTCGAAGTCGTTTGCCGTCACAGCAACCGGAACCGACGCGCCGGATCGGGCGGTCACCTGATCGTCGACCGCCCGCGGTGGATCGTCGAAGCCGTTGTTGTCGGGATCGTTCTGATCGTCGTCGGCTCCGCTGCCGTCGTCGCCACCGACCGCATTGCCGGACTCTCCGTCGCCAGACTCGACGACGGCGCCGTCTTCACCGATGACCAAGGTGCTCGACTCGTTCTTGTCGATCCCCTGGATGCCCCACGGGTGCACCGACCACACGAACTCGCCTGACCGGTCGTCGAGCCAGATCACGTCGGTGGTCGCGGTGACGTCGAGCGTTGCGTTGCCGCTCACGGACACGACACGCTCATCGAGAATCTCGCCGGCGCGCCAATCGAATTGCACGACCTCGGTCGGGCCGCGACGAATGACCACGGCGGCGTCTCCGGCCACGGCGAGGATGCTGCCGCCGTCGATGTCGAGGTCCGCGATGTCGGAGCGCTCGTCGATGCCGTCGGTTCCGACGCACCAAACGGTGTCACCGACGCCGACCCAGCCACAATCGGCCTGCGGGCCCGGCCGTTGCGCCACGAGGTCGCTCCCGTCGAACACTCCGGGGATCGCGACCCACGAACCGTCGCCGAGCCGAACGCGGTTGTTGTCGCGGTCGACCACGAGCGGTCGGTTGCCCACGAGCGACAACGCTGCCCGGCCGAGGCTCAGGTCCTCAGAACTCGTCGAGGTCGACGTTGCTCGCTCGAGCGATCCCTCGATCAACGTCCACACCGATCCATCAGGTGCGAGCGCGATGGTGTCGGTCGTATCGACGCCCGGGTCGCTGTCGGCGTCGAACTCGATCTCGACGGGATCGCCACCCGTCGGGACCAACGATGCGCTTCCGGTGTCGGGGTTCGCGACGAGGAGCCCTGACGACCCGACACGCGCGATTGCACCTCCGTCGCCGAGGGTTGCAATGCCCTGGGGCGCACCGAGCCGGAGCTCGGCGGTGTCGATCGGACGAACCTCGGCGGTGGCATCGTCGAGCACGAACGCTTGCCCGACCCCTTCAACGACGAAGAGTTCGTCGCCCTGGGCCGCTCCGAGCTCAAGGGTTGCGAGCGCGCGCCCGCCAAAGCCGTCGACGAGCACGACTCGACCGGTTGGCTCGTGGACGAACCAACGCGTGGCGCGAGACGACGCAGCGTCAACAGCCGGGAGGCCGTCGGAGCGGATGACGACGACCAGACCAGCGAGCGCGACCGCCGTGGCGACGAGCGCGGCAGCGACGCGTCGCCACGCCACTGTCTCTACGCCCGGATTCACCGCCATCGTGGGTTCACCGTACCAATCAAGAGGAACAAGAAAACGGACACGACCGACGCTTCAGAACGCCTGGTTCGAGCCCCTACTCCACCTCCCACAGGGTTCCATCGGCAGCTTCTTCGACCGACTTGAGCGAATTCTCGAGAAAATCTGCAAGAAATTCTCCGCGCTGGGCAATCCGTGATGAGTCATCGTCGAGAGCCACGTCCACCGCATAGTCTCCTGCGCATGGATGTCGTGGTGCGCACTCCCCACGGCGACGCCGATGTGGACGTTCTTGCTGCGCCGGCCGACGCCACGCTGGCTGATCTGCTCCAGACCGTCACCGGGCAAGCCGCCCCCAGTACCGCTCGCGTCGACGAGCGCACGGTGCCCACGTCTCGACGACTGCGCGAACTCCGTCTCGTCATCGGCACGTTGATCGACACTCGGCCACAACCTGCGCCGATGATCGAAACCCCTGACGACGTCCGCATCGGCGTCGTCCAGGTCGCCGGACGCGGGGCAGGGTCGGTTGTTCCGTTCACACCGGGCCGATACCGGCTCGGTACCGGCCGTCGACTCCATACGCCCGAGATGGAGACCGCTCCGGTCGAGACCACGGCGTTCGAACTCACGGTCGGTGACGACGGATCCGTCGTCGTGAGCAACCACAACAACGTCGACGGCTCACTCGGTCCGTACAGCCCCACTCTCGGCACCGAACCGCTCAGCAAGGACCTGAAATGGGAGACGGGCAATCTCAACGTGGCCGGCCGCGTCTTCTCGCTCGAACGGCCGCCCAACGAACCGGAGCGACGCGAGCCGTCCAGTCCTGCCGGTGACGGTTCGGTCCCGTTTCATCGCGAACCCGGAGCGCCTCGCCCCGACCGTCCACTCATCGTCGGCGCGGTACGTGATGCAGCGTTGGCGGGCGGATCGCTCTGGCAGTGGCGCCAGGACGGCCCCGGCGCGTTCGAGGTCCCGTTCGGTATCCACCCGGACGGGTCGATGAAGATGACCGTCGACCTGCAGCGACACCGCGGAGCCGCGCTCGTTGGGTCGGACCGGTTCACCAGCGCCGCGGCACGAGCACTGCTGGTCGAGATCTGCACGATGCACGGGCCAGCGGACCTCGGCCTCGCTATCGCGTCGAGCGACGAGCGGATCGCGAGTTGGAGTTGGGCGCGCTGGTTGCCGCACATCCGCAGCGCTGGACCCAACTCGGCGCCCGAATTGTTCTCCGACGCGGCGTCGCTGTCAACGCTTGCATCGTCGCTCGGCACGACCGTCCCGCTCATCGACGCCACCCCGGCTCGCCCGCTGTCGGCTGGGCCGATCGTCGATACCACCCCTCCTGCCAGCTGGCGGCCACCCGCCACCGGCGCGGCAAAACCGCGCCTGACGCTGCTCGTCATCGACGACATCGCACTGTGGAGCCAACGCGACTCGCCGCTGCGCGGACTGCTCACGAATCCGCCACCCGAACTGCGCGTGCTCGCCCTCTGCGTCGGCCTGCACGAGGCCCCAGGCATGTGCACCAGTCTCATCGAAGAGATGTCGCCGATCGAACATCTCGGAACGCTGCTTCCGTCCGGTGGGGCCCCAGCACACGAAGCCAGCCGCGCAGGCCTGTTCGGCTCACTCGCCCGACTCCACCTGCGCGTCGGTCGATCACCGGAAGTCGTCGAGAACATCCGTCCGGCACTCGTTGAACCAACACTCGCTGCCGACGTCGCTCGGGCGCTCGCACCGCTCGACGACATCGAAGCCAACCGGGCACTCGCACCGCCGACGAGGATCGCCGCACCCACGCTCGCGGAACTGCTCTCCACCGCCGAGCTTCCACCCGACGATCGGAAATTGCCGGTGTCGGTCGGTGTTCGTGCTGCAGCGAGCCCAACGTCGCCGAGCGCGCGTCGAACCATCGACATCGAACTCGCCAACCCCGTACCCACCGTCATCGCGGTCACCGACGCCGAACAACATGACCGCACCGTGGCCGCGATCCTCCTCGGCGCCGCAGCGCGCAGGACACCAGAGCAACTCGCACTGCTCGTCGTCGGACACGAGCGGCCGTTCTGGCACGGGAAGCTGCCGCACATGGCCGGCTGGGTCAGCCACCACGACGCCGGCGACCCGTCGCGTCTGATTCACCGCGTGGCCCACGTCCTGACCGAACAACGCGACCTCGATGTCATCATCTTGATCGAGCAGGCGTTCGGGTCACCCGACTTCGCCGACGATTCGACCAGTGCCCTCGTCGCCGGCTTGTCCGAGTTGGCTGCCTCGCTTCCGAACGTCCACGTCGTGGTCACCACCCGCGATCCGCTCCTCGTGCCCGAGTCGATTCGCGCCGACGCCCACAGCTTCGTGTCGTTCGGCCCCGACGGTGACGGGATCGTCACGCGATTCGGGAGGTCCGTCGGATGCATCGGGGTCACGACCGGAAAACTTCCCGGCGAAACCGTCGCGTCACCCACGTCGTTCGACGCTCCCAAACTGCTGATCCGTCCGGCCCCTCGAGGCGGCCGGGCAATGACCCCGCTCGAACGCCGGCTCGCCCGCTCGACGCTCGACGATCTCTCACATTCCGACGAGGGCATCTCTCCGATGGCAGCGCTTGCTCGCCAGATCGCAGGTCGGCTTCCCGATGCCGGCGCCGCCAGCCGCCGTCCGGCCCTGCTGCCGCCACCGCTTCCCAACTCGGTGACGGTGTCGAGTCTGCTGGCATCCCACACGGGCGACGGCATCCCACTGGGGCTCGTCGACCGCCCAGAACGCGCTGAGAACGAGGCGTACTGGTGGCAACCCGGCAGCGGCGGCTCGTTGCTCGTGCTCGGATCACCGCGGTCAGGAATGACCACCGTTCTCGACCTCCTCATTACCGGCATCGCGGCGCGGACATCTGCCGACGACCTCCACGTCTACGCCATCGATGCGTTGCCCCAGCGACGCCGAGCGCTGAACGCACTTCCTCACGCTGCCAACGTCTTGTCACCCGACGACTCGCTTGCGAGCGCCAAGCTGATCAGCGGACTCCACGAACAACTGAAGGACCGCATCGACGCGCGACGCCACGACGATCTCCCCGACCTGTTGCTGCTCCTCAGCGACGTGGCGCGTATCTACCGGTCGTTGCCCGACGAGTCGCGCGAGACGTTGATGCGCAAGCTCGGCGACATCGCCGCAACCGGCGCTGCGGTCGGGATCAACGTCGTCGCCGTGGCGACCCGACTCGCGGACGTTCACGAACTCGTCCGCCTCACCGGCGACCGACTGGTGGGTGCCGTCTCGGAGTCCAGCGATCGCACGAAACTCGGCGCACCATCGATCACACCAGCCGATCGACACACGGGCCGGTGCTGGTCGACCACGTCCGACCGCCGAGTCCAACTCGCTGAGCCGCCGGACTCGCTCGAGCACGAGATCGCGTTTCTTGCGCCTCCCGACCCGACCACTCGTTCGCCGCAGGCCATGATCCTGAACGAGCCGACATGAGTGAGCCGGTCATCCGAGGAGACGGCGTCGGTATCGAAGTCGCCGATTCGATTCTGCGCGGCGTACGAATCCGTCACGACGCGAACGGTCGGTTGAATGCCGCCGCCGAGATTCCGATCAACACCGCCGATGACGACCTTGCACTCGATGCGTTCGTGATGCTGCGCGCCGAGCTCGGCGAACCGACCGAACCGACCCGGCTCGCGACGTTCCCGACCACGGCCATGCTGCAACGGATCGACATCACCGGTCGGTCGGGGCCCGAACTCAATGAGCTCCGGTCCAACCTCGATCGACGTCACGGCATCAATTCCACGGTCATCGCCGACGACGGTCCTCGACGGTGGCTGCTCGCGATCAGGTGGGACGCACATGCAACTCGTCGCCTCGAAGAGCTGGCCGAACGCGCAGGGTTCGTCGACGTCGCGGCAGAACCATCGCCCATGGCGGTCGCCCGCGTGGTTCGCGCCGACTCGACGTATCTCCGACGACTCGTCGCTCAAGGAGACTCGTACCACGCCGTGATCAGCAACCGGATTCCTGTGGCAGCGCTCGCCGTGTCGACCACCGGCCGCAGCCATCCCGACCTCGACGTCAGCGAGCTCGGGTTCAATCTCGCTCACTTCGACGACTTCATGTCCGACGCTGCGCTCGGCGCGGCGGTCGACCGGATCATGGTGCGTGTCGACAACGAACATCAACGGACGCTCGAACTCGACATCGCCGGTGATCGGTACCCCGGCTTCCCGGTCCATGATCACCGGTCCGCACAACGCCAAGCGGTGGCGCTCGGCGCTGCCGTCGGCGCGGCAGGACTCGCCGGAGCGATCAAGCCCGTCGACATGATGCTCGCGTCCGCCGACCCGGTCGACGAACAGTTCGACCGACCGTGGGCGGTCGAGGCCGTGTCGAATCTGCCCGACATCGAAGAAGACACGGCAACCACCAGCGGAATGCGTCGCCTCACTCGGCATCTGCGCCCGCGAAATCGCCGCTGATCCGAGCGGAGCAGCGCCGACCAGAACGAGTCAGTCGCGGTCGAAGATGCTGGGACGCTTGCCGAACACGGCAACAGCCTGTCTCAGCGGTACGAGATCTCCGCCGCGATCGCGAGCCCCCGCTGCCTCCGCTTCGCGGATCGCGTGCAATGCGATCTCGCGGGCCTGACCGAGTTCGTCGCGCAGCCGAGCGTTTTCGTTTTCCAACTCCATCACACGTCGGATGCCTTCGAGGTTGAGGCCCTCGTTGGTCAGCTCGGAAATGCGCTGCAGCAAGGCGATGTCGGCATCGCTGTATCGACGGTTTCCGCCGTCGGTACGCGCCGGCGACACGAGGCCGCGCCGCTCGTAGATGCGCAGCGTTTGTGGATGCATCCCGGCGAGCTCGGCAGCAACCGAGATCACGTACACCGCTTTCAACTTCTGGTCGCTCATGGCGTCTCCTGGCTGTCGTCCACCGTAGTGGCTGCGGCCAATGCCTCGATTGCCGAACGCTGAGCGTCGGTCAATTCGGTCGGCACCTCGACGTCAACGGTCACGATCAGGTTGCCCTTCGTCGTGCCGTTCCTTGTGGTGCGCTCGATGCCTTTGTCTTTGACTCGATGTCGACTTCCCGATTGGGTTCCGGGCTTGATCCGCAGCGTGACGTCGCCACCGTTGAGCGTCGGAACCAAGACATCGGCACCGAGCGCCGCGTCGGCGAACGAGATCGGGACATGCACTGTCAGGTTGTCGCCCGAGCGACCGAACCGGTGATGCGGCATGACCTTGAGTTCCACCAACAGGTCGCCGGCCGGCCCGCCATTCCGGCCCGGCGCGCCGCGACCTTTGAGCCGGATCGTCTGGCCGTCTTTGACGCCGGCCGGGATTCGGGTCTTGACCTCACGCTGGCGCCTTTCGATGCCGGTGCCGCGACACGTCGTGCACGGATCATCGATACGCACGCCGTTGCCCTGGCAGACGCCGCACGGTGCGGTCATCGCAAAGAAGCCTTGGTTGTCGTCGACCACCCCGCGACCGCCGCAGCTCTGACACACCTTTGGGCTGGTTCCGGGCTTCGCGCCCGAACCGGTACACGTGGAGCACTGAGCGTCAGAAGTGAGGAAGAGCGAGGTTTCGATCCCCGCAACAGCGTCCTCGAAATCGACGGTGAGTTGCGCTTCGACGTCGGCACCGCGACGCGGCCCAACGCCTGCGCCCGAGCGAGACCTGCCCTGACGTCCGCCGAACGCATTGCCCAGCAGGTCGCCGAGTCCGCCGCCCATGTCGCCGACGTTGAACGAGAAACCACCGGGTCCGCCGCCACCACCGCGCATCGGTCCGAGTGCACGGACCTCGTCGTATTCGCTGCGTTTGTCGGGATCGCCCAGCACGTCGTAGGCCGCCGAGATGTCCTTGAACTTCTCCTCGGCGACGTCGTTGCCCGGGTTCTTGTCGGGATGGAGATCGCTGGCGAGCCTGCGATAGGCCTTCTTGATCTCTTTGTCGCTTGCGTTCTTCGAGACGCCGAGCGTCTCGTAGTAGTCCTTCTCGAACCACTCTCTTTGGGGATTCATCGCTGAGGTTCACCTCCTCTCGAGCGAATGGTTGCGTTGACGGCGTCGCCAACGCAACCGGGGCTGGGGACTAGTCCGTGGTCTTGACCATGGCGGCGCGAAGAGTTTGACCCTTCCAGCGGTACCCGCTGCGCAGCACCTCGGCCACGACAGGGTCGCCACCGTCGACCGGTTCGTGCGCAACCGCTTCGGCCACTTCAGGATCGAACGGTTGGCCGTCGAGGTCGAGTGTTTCGAGACCGTGCTTCTTCAACTCGACGAGCATCTGGTTCAGCAACGGACCGACCTCTTCGGGGTGGCGTAGGAACGCCGCCTCGGCCGCATCGAGCACGGGGAGCATCGCTTCCGCGAGCCGACCGGTTGCTCGATCGGCTTCGGCTTGCGAGCGGATCGCTGACTGTTTGCGGAAGTTGTCGAAGTCGGCCTGCACGCGCTGTGCCATCGACTTGAACTGGTCGCGCTCGTCGAGCACGGCCGGTACGTCGACCTCGGAGTAGTCGATCTCTTCGACGACCTCCGCGGCCTCTTCGTCGAGCAGACGGTTGATGCCGGCGGTGACATCGTCGACTTCGCTCGCTCGCTCGTCGCCGTCTCCGGCGCCCGACCCCCCGGACCCGTCGGCGGCACCGGAGGCGCTGCCGCTGGGTCCGAGATCTGGGTCGTGGACATCCGGGTCGTAGTTGTCACCGTCTCCGGTGTTCTGGTCCGACACAGCGGCCTCAGCTCTCGTCGTCGACGATTTCGGCGTCAACGATGTCGTCGTCGTCAGGTGCGTTGTCGCCACCCTCGCCCGACTCCTGGCCCGAGGCCGACGAGCCGGCGCCGCCGGCGTCTTTGGCAGCTGCTTCGTACAGCTTCTGGCTGAAGGCCTGACTCGCCGACATCAGCGTGTCGGTGGCGGTCTTGATGGCCTCGTTGTCGTTGCCTGCCAGCGCCGTCTTGAGGTCGGCGAGCGGCTGCTCGACCGCGTCCTTCTCGGCAGCGTCGACGTTGTCGCCCTGATCCTTGAGGACCTTCTCGGTCTGATGGACCAACGATTCGGCGTTGTTCCGGATCTCAGCTTCCTCGCGGCGCTGCTTGTCTTCTTCAGCATGCGCTTCGGCGTCTTTGACCATCTGCTCGATGTCGTCCTTGTTGATGGTCGACTGGCCGGTGATGGTCATCGACTGTTCCTTCTTCGTCGCCCGGTCGGTGGCCGACACGTGGACGATGCCGTTGGCATCGATGTCGAACACGACCTCGATCTGAGGCACGCCGCGTGGGGCCGGCGGCAGGTCGACCAGCTGGAACTTGCCGAGCGTCTTGTTGTACTGCGACATGTCGCGCTCGCCCTGAAGGACGTGGATCTCGACCGACGGCTGGTTGTCTTCAGCGGTCGTGAAGACCTCCGAGCGCTTGGTCGGGATCGTGGTGTTGCGCTCGATGAGCTTGGTCATGATGCCGCCCTTGGTTTCGATACCAAGCGACAGCGGGGTCACGTCGAGCAGCAGGACGTCCTTGACGTCGCCGCGCAGCACGCCAGCCTGGATCGCTGCACCGATGGCGACGACCTCGTCGGGGTTGACGGTCTTGTTCGGCTCTTTGCCGGTCAGGCTCTGCACCAGATCGGTGACAGCGGGCATGCGGGTCGAGCCGCCCACGAGGATCACGTGGTGCAGGTCGCCCTTGGCGACGCCAGCGTCCTTGAGTGCCTGCTCGAACGGCACACGGCAGCGCTCGATGAGGTCGGCGGTCATCTCCTGGAACTTCGAGCGGCTGAGGCTCTCGTCGAGGTGAAGCGGGCCATCGGCGGTCGCGGTGATGAACGGCAGGTTGATCTGCGTCGACTGCGTCTGGCTCAGTTCGATCTTCGCCTTCTCAGCAGCTTCCTGCAGGCGCTGCGCGGCCATGCGGTCTTGGCTCAGGTCAACGCCGTGGGCTGCCTTGAACTGATCGACCAGCCACTGGATGATGCGCTGATCCCAGTCGTCGCCGCCGAGGCTGGTGTCGCCGTGGGTCGACTTGACTTCGAACACGCCGTCACCGATTTCGAGCACCGACACATCGAAGGTGCCGCCGCCGAGGTCGAACACGAGGATGGTTTCGTCTTCGGAGCCCTTCTCGAGGCCGTACGCGAGCGCAGCGGCGGTGGGCTCGTTGATGATGCGGAGCACTTCGAGGCCCGCGATGGTGCCGGCTTCCTTGGTGGCGGTGCGTTGAGCGTCGTCGAAGTACGCGGGAACGGTGATGACGGCCTGAGTGACCGTGTCACCCAGGTAGCTCTCGGCGTCGCGCTTGAGCTTCATCAGCGTGCGAGCGCTGATCTCCTGTGCGGTGTACTGCTTGCCGTCGACGTCGTCGGTCTTCCAGCCGGCCTCGCCGATATGGCGCTTCACGCTCCGAAATGTGCGGTCAGGGTTGGTGATCGCCTGGCGCTTGGCCACTTCACCGACGAGCACTTCGCCAGTCTTGGAGAATGCGACCACCGAGGGAGTGGTGCGGGCGCCTTCGGAGTTGGGAATGACGACGGGGTCGCCACCTTCGAGAACCGAGACGACGGAGTTGGTGGTACCGAGGTCGATGCCGACTGCTTTGGCCATGATGTGCTCGCTTTCTGCGGGGAACGGTATTCAGATCTTGAATTGGTGAGACTCAAGATAGAGGGCGTGACCCCCTTCACCAACCCCACCATCAGAAATCCTGAGTCACATCAACTCAACTTCTGCGCCGATCATCCGTTTCACGCCAGGCGTAAAACAACAGCTCGTGGATTCACGCCTGGCGTGAAAACACATTTAGAGGAGGTTTTCGGGGCCGAAGGAGGCAGGAAGCAGCTCGTTCATCGTCATGGTGAGCACCTTGCCGGACAGGGTCGTGGCATGGATCCGAGTCGACGCATCGCTGAATTCGCGGATCCGTTGCCGACACCCACCGCACGGAGTGCCCGGCGACTGCTCATCGGTCACTGTGACAATCTCGGCAATGACCGGCGTGCGTGCCGACGAGGCGACCATGGCGGCAATCGCGCCGGCTTCGGCACACGTGCCTTCGGGGTACGACGCGTTCTCCACGTTGCAACCAACAAACACCTCGCCCCCGACCGAACGGATCGCGGCGCCGACCGGGTACTTCGAATACGGGCTGTGTGAGCGCTCCCGCACAGCACACGCAGCATCGAACAGGTCGGCGATCGTCTCGTCCATACGTCGAGCTTGTCACTTCGACGCCGCGCCATCACGCCACTTCGCAGCGACATGCCCAACACGCGGCACAACATGTCGCTCACTGCGGCGCCGGGAAGTTCTCCCCAGTGCGGGTGCGACCGGTACCTCACTATTGTCACCAGCTGTGGAGCTGACCGACACCTTGATGCAGACGCCCGTGTGGAGCGACGTCGACATCGCGCAGCATCAGATCCCGATCATCGACACACCGTTCGTGTCGGTCGGCGGCGGGATGGGTTCGCTTGCGATGATCGACACGCTGCGCATCGCAGGCATCCCGGCCGAGTCATTGACCGTGCTCTCCGATCTCGGTGTGCCGTCGCAAACGTACGAGTACTTGGCCAACAACAGCCAGATCCCTCGCGAAGAGCGCCTCCGCAGCGACTCCAGTTCGACGATCGACTGCATCTGGGGATGGCCCGGCTACGCGCTCCGCGAAGCAATCGCCAAGCGCGATCCGAAGCCGGCAATTCAAGTGTTCGCCGAACCCATTCTCACCGAGTACTTCACACCGCAGGCCGGTCAGGTCTACGAGTCGGTGCGCCGCGAAGCGCAACGCATTGGATGGGAACGCATGTTGCGCCGAGGCGTCGTGCGCACAGTTCGCCGCCGACGCGAGGGCGGGTACTTCGTGATCCACACGCCGAGTGGCGAGACGGGGACCACACAAGGACGCATTGCCTACCGCTGCCACCACGTCCACGTTGCCGTCGGCTACCCCGGTGTGCGGATGTTGCCCGATCTGCAGGCCTACCTCACGAAACACAACGACTACGCCCGCGTCGTGAACGCCTACCAACCACATCTCCACGTCTACGAAGAAGCACTCAAGCGACCGTGCACGATCGTGATACGCGGCGCCGGCATCGTCGCATCACGCATCTTGCAACGCCTGATCGATGACCGCGACCTCGGTAACGCGAACACGCGAATCGTCCACCTGTTTCGGAGCTACCCCGACGGGCCACAGGGCGAAAGCCTCACCTTCCGACGCCCCGCTCGGCGCGGTTGGGCCTATCAGGCGTTCAACTACCCGAAGGCTGCGTGGGGCGGACAGCTGCGCGTTCAGCTCGAGCAGCTCGAAGGCGAGGAGCGTTCCAAGCTGATCGACGACATGGGTGGCACCAACACCGCACCCCGAGCCGACTGGAAAGAGCAACTCGACCGCGGGAACGCCGAAGGCTTCTATCAACAACTCGTCGGCACGCTCTCGTCGATCCAGCCCTCCGGCAACGGCATCGAGACCACCATCCAACAACCGAGCGGCGCGGTCGCGACGCTCGAAGCCGACTTCATCATCGATGCGACGGGGCTCGAAGCGGGGATCGAAGAACACCGCGTCCTTCGCGACCTCGTCGACTACGGCGGCGCACAGAAGAACCCCAAGGGCCGTCTCGACGTGGAGCGCGATTTTCTCGTGCGGGGCACCGAGTCAGGCACGGGGCGCATGTACGCCTCGGGATCGATCACACTCGGCGGTTACTACGCAGGCGTCGACTCGTTCCTCGGGCTGCACTACGCCGCACTCCGCATTGCCGACTCACTCGCCGAGAACGGTTTCGGCAGCAAGATCGGTCCGGTTCGTTCCGCCACCCAGTGGTGGAAATGGGCCCGCAACATCCCCATTTGATTCGTCCGACTTCACACGACCTCACCGCATCGCTCCGCACACCGAGCTCAACTCAGCACACATCGAGCACACATGACACCCACACTCTTCGGCAGAATCCAGACTCGCGTCGTGATGATCCTTGTCCTCGGCTTCCCCTGGACGGTCGTCATCACACCGTTCTTGCCGAATCCCGACAGCGCATCGCTCGACGATCAATACATCACGATGTTCACCGCGCTCCTCGTCGTCGGCGTCGTCGGGGTCGGATGGGAGTGCGTCTATCACGGGCTTCAGCAGTTCCGCTGGGAGAAGGACTGGCCGACGATCTTCGGCCTGGTCGTCGCGTTGCCGGAAGGCATCCTCACGTATCTGATCCTGAACGCCGGTGCGCCGTGGGATCGCCGCCCGCGCCCGGGCTCCTTCGACCCCGGCTCGATCCCCCTCTCGACGTTCGTCCCGATGTTCCTGACCGTCTGGATCATCATCTGGGCGTTCACCAATGGCCCGATGCAGATCTTCTCGCTGCGCTGGCGCTTCCGCGGCGGACGATTCGACTCGAACTGGTGAACAATCTCGACATCGACGCGATCGTCGGCGAGGCCGACGCGGCGCGAACGGCGGTCGATCGACGTCGAGCCATCGGTGCACAATCGGTGTCGATCGTGATCACGATCGTGTGGCTCGTGTTCGTCACCGGACGCGAACACTGGGACCGCGTCCTCGACAACTGGATTGCCTCGGTCACGATGGTCTTCGGCAGTTTCGTGGCGGGCGCAACACCACAGGGCGGGGGTGCCGTTGCGTTTCCGGTGTTCACGAAGGGCCTCGAGATCCCCAGCGAGGTCGCACGCACGTTCTCGCTGTGCATCCAGACGGTCGGTATGGGCGCCGCCGCGCTCGCCATTTTGATTCGGCGCCGTCGCGTCGAACTCCGCGCGCTCGCCGTCGCCGGTCCGGCAGCAACGGTCGGTTTCGCGGTCGGTTATTTCGTGTTGAGCGACCGCAACGCGCCGTTCGCTCCGTCGATTCTGCCGGGCGCGTACGTGAAGGTCAGCTTCACACTGCTCACGGCCGCGATGGCCTACGTGACGTATCTCGCCTACCGCGTCCATCTCCTCGCGGTCCGACCGACCGTCACTTCCTACAGCACCCGGTTCACGATCACGCTCGCGCTGTGCGGTCTGTTCGGTGGTGTCGCGAGCTCACAGGTCGGCTCCGGCGCCGACGTATTCCTGTACCTCGGGCTGGTGGTCCTCGCGGGATTGAGCCCTCGGGTCGGCGTCGCGACGAGCGTCGTCTTGATGGCGATGATCTCGACGCTCGGACTGCTGGTCAGCGGCGTGTTCGACGGCCACCTCGCCATCGCGTTCGACTCGATCGGCGACGTGACGTCAGTCGGCGGCGACGCCGTCGCATCACGTCCGGATGGTCCAACGTTCGCAACCGGAGCCGGGCTCGAGGCGAGCCGATTCGATCTGTTCGGACTCTGGATCGCCGCCGTACCCATCGTGGCCTGGGGCGCTCCGCTCGGAGCATGGGTCACATCACGCATCACCGATCGGCGGCTCGTGATCGCCGTCATGGCACTCGCCGCCATCGAGGTCGTCACCACGATGATCTTCGTGACCGAACTGCGCTCTGACCTCACACTCGTCGTCTTCGCGGTGGCCGCAATCGGGCTCTTGCTCGCAACGCTGCGGTGGTTGCAACGCAACCGCGTGCAACTTCTGCAGCTCGATGCGGTCGGCGCCGACACGGTGTTGCGTCGCAGCGGCGTCGACATCGGCCCTCGCTTCCGCGAGCAGCTCGGTCAGGTCGACGACACGTCGGAGAATGGTCCAACATGAGGCTGGGCGACTACGAGCTCATCGAGCGACTCGGCGATGGCAACCACGGCATCTTCCACATCGCCAAGCCACCTGCGCGTCTCGGCCTGGCCGATCCGATGGTGACGCTGAAAGTGCTCGATCACTTCGGGTCGGCAGACGACTTCAAGCGGATCACGAACGAGCTGCGGCTCCTCCACTCGTTGCAGTCACCGCACCTCGTCGAACTCCTCGATGCAGGGTCGGTCGACGGGCGCATGTACCTGGCGACACGGTTCTACCCGGGAGGCCCGCTGTCCGACATTCGTGACACGCTCGATCGAGCGACGCTGGTCGCCGTGGTTGCCGACGCCGCCCGAGGCGCGCACGCCATGCACGAGGTGGGTGTTGCGCACCGCGACATCAACCCACAAAACGTCTTCATCGATCGCACTCGAGGCCGCCTGGCCGACCTCGGATTGGCACAAACGCTGGCAGGAGCAACCGCCACGGTCGGCACCGGTCCGATCGGTTCGCTCCAGTTCATCGACCCCGAGCTCGCATGGGGTGGCCAAGCTTCGCGAGCGACCGACGTGTGGTCGATCGGCATCACGCTGCACTGCGCGCTGAGCGACCAGCTGCCGTTCGGCGAGATTCCGACGTCGAGCCTGATGGCCGCGCTGCGCCACGTGGTGCACACCCCACCCTCGCTCGACCACCGCTTCGAACCCGAGCTGCTGAATGTCGTCAGCCGTTGCCTCGCGCCGATCGGCGAACGATTCAGCACTGCGCTCGAAGTCGCCGAGCAACTCGACGACGTGAGCCGCCAACTCGCACAAGCAATGCCCGCCGACCGTCGGACCGAGCAGACTGATCACATGGAGGACCATCCCGATGTCTGAAATCGCAGACCGCTGTCTGGTGAGCGGAGCTGACGGTCACGTCACCGTGACGCCTGCCGGGCGTGTCGTCCTGACCGAAACCCCCACTGCGCAACGCGGTGAAGACCTCGACCGAATCGCCGGCGACGTCGGCTCCGACGTCGCGCTCCGAACGCTTGCCGGCATCGGCGGTACGGCTGCGCTCCTCGAACCATCGGATGGCCCGCTGCGGTTGACGATGACGGGACGCATCGGTGTGCTGATCGAGCTGCCGAACGCCGAGATGTTCGTGAGCCCGACGGGCAGCGATGGCCACACCGTGATGATTCCGGGTGACGCCACGCGATTCGCCGTGGCCATCGGGGCAACCGCGCCGAGCGATCTCACGCCCAACACCGCCGCCAGCATTTCGCACGCGGATGGCCAGCCTGCGAGCCAGTTCGTGATCGATCTGGTCGGTGCGCAGCCCGACCCGACACCTGTCGGACTCGACATCGTCGACCTGTCGATCGTGGCAGACATCGCACCCGCACCACTACCGATCGTGGCCGCCGAGCCGCAACCGCCGGCACCGCGCCCACCGTCGGATCCGTCGATCATTCCGCCTCAGCCGCGCTCGTCGCAGCCACCGCCACCCAATCCGAGCGACATCATCCCGCCGCAGCCGATCTTCGGCCAGGCCGCCTCACCGCAACCAGCCTCACCCCAACCCGCGCCACCCCAACCTGCGCCGCCCGCTTCCACGCCGCCGCCCGCCGAGACGCCAGCTCCTGACGTCGCACCCGCACCGGCCGCAGCTGCTGCCCCCGGTCCAGGATCCGGAGCGACCCAAGCGCATGACGCATCTCCCGACGATCCGAATTGGGTGCTCGGAATCCGGTGTCCACTCGACCACCACAACCATCCCGAAGCCGAGTACTGCTCGCAGTGCGGTCGCAAGATGGGCATCAACTCGACGGCCGTGTTCGTCGGTGGACCTCGCCCGCCGCTCGGGCTGTTCCTCCTCGACGACGGCGGTGCGATCCCGATCGCCACCGACCTCCTGATCGGCCGCGACGCGACGACGCACGAAGACGTGCGCGCCGGCGACCGCCAGGCCGTCCTCCTCACTGATGCGAGCAACGTGGTCTCACGCCACCATCTGGCGATCACGTTGGATGAGTGGAACGTCACGGTCACCGACCTCGGGAGCGCGAACGGCACGTCACTCGTGAGCGACCTCACCGGCCGCGCGATGACCCTCGACCCCCATCAGGTCGTGACGATGCAACCGGGCGACCTGTTGCAGATCGGCCCGCGCACGCTGCAGCTTCAGCTGCACCACGTCGCGAGCTGAGCACCGCGCCCGCCGCGAGCGTCAGTCGACCGCGGCCAGCACGTCGGCGCGGTGCTTGACCGCGTCGACGACTCGGGCGTTTGGTTCGTCTGACGACTGGACGAACGTCGCTGCGTCGGCTGGCGACTTCCCAAACTCGATGTGTCGGGCGACGAGACGTTCGACCCGGAGCCCTGGATCGATGTCGAGATGAACCGTGAGATCGAAGAGACCAGCGAGCGCATCCCACGGTGGCGTCTCGAGCAACAGGTAGTTGCCTTCGACGATGACGATGTGGGCCGAGGCATCCACGTGGATCTGCTCGTCGATCGGTTCGTCGATGACCCGATCGAATGCGGGCAACGACACCGTCTGCGTTGCCGATCGCAGCGCTCCGACCGCGGCCACGAAGGCATCGGCAGCGAACGTGTGCGGGGCACCTTTGACGTGCCGCACGCCGCGCTCGTCGAGCACCGAGTTGGGCAGGTGGTAGCCGTCCATCGGGACGATCGCGGCGTCGAGTTCTGCTGCCAACGATGCCGCGACGGTGGACTTGCCACTCCCGGGCGCTCCGGCGATTCCGACGAGGAAGCGGTCGTGGCCAGCCGAGCGCGAGGCAATGAGTGCGCCGAGTCCAGCGGCGTCGACGTGCTGTTGCGTCACGTCACGACGGCGCCGTTCACGCCGCAGCCGCACCGGTCATGATGGCAACGGCCTCGGCCATCGTGTGCGACTCGGGCGTCACGACGGTGGCGCGCCGACCCAAGCGCTGGATGTGGATCCGGTCGGCGACCTCGAACACGTGTGGCATGTTGTGACTGATCAGGATCACAGGCAGACCGCGTTCGCGCAGGTCGCCGATCAGTTGCAACACCTGGCCTGACTCCTTCACCCCGAGCGCCGCCGTGGGTTCGTCGAGGATCACGACCTTGCTTCCGAACGCCGCGGCGCGGGCAACCGCCACTGCCTGGCGCTGACCGCCTGACAGCGTTTCGACGGCTTGCGTGATGTCTTGCAGCGTGCCGATGCCCAACTCGTCGAGTGCTTCTTTGGCCTGGCGTCGCATCCCGCGCTTGTCGACCTTGCGGAAGATGCTGCCGAGCGGCCCGGCGACACGACGTTCACGTCCGAGAAACATGTTCTCGGCGATGTCGAGCGCCGGAGCGACGGCGAGCGTCTGGTACACGGTTTCGATCCCGACCGCTTGGGCGTCAGGCGGCCCCTTGAACGTGACCCGCTCACCGTTGAGATACATCTCGCCTTCGTCGGGTTCCATGGCGCCCGACAGGCACTTGATGAGCGACGACTTCCCCGCGCCGTTGTCGCCGATCACCGCGAGGACTTCGCCGGGATACAGCTCGAGGTCGGCACCGCCAAGCGCGGTGACTCGACCGAACCGCTTGACGAGGCCCCGCGCTTCGAGCACGGGCGTCGTGGCGCTGGACGCGTCGCTCATTTTCCAACCTTTCGGATCCAGGTGTCGAGGGCAACTGCGAAGAGGATGAGGAGCCCGATCGCCAAGTTCTTGTAGAACGCATCGACTCCGGCAAGGCTCAGCCCGGTATCGAACATCGTCACGATCATCGCTCCGATCAACGTGCCGACCAGCCGACCGCGACCGCCGAAGAGACTGGTTCCTCCGATTACCACGGCGGTGATCGTCTCGAGATTGATGTCGGTGGCCGCGTTGCTCGATGCGGAGAGCGAGCGGCCAAGTTGCACCCAGCCACCAATGGCGTAGATGAGTCCGGCAACCATGTACACGCTGATCAAGACACCGCGTGTGTTGATGCCGGCGAGCCGCGCGGCTTCGGCGTCGTCGCCGGTGGCGTAGATGTGCCTGCCCCAGGCGGTGCTCGACAGGATGTATGCGAACACGACGTACATCGCGAGCGCCAGCAGCACGCCGACCGTGATGCGCATCGTGCCGATCGAGATGCCTCGTCCGAGAACGAGGAGCAGACCCTCTGCGACGTCTCGGGTTTCGCCGTTGTCTCCCAGCGCCTCCTTCGACGTGGTCTGCGCCTTGCTGTAGACGTTGCCGAGCGACTGGTACACGTAGAACGTGCCGAGCGTGACGATGAACGGTGGGAGTCCGAATCTGGTCACGAGCCCACCGTGGATCGCACCGAGGAACAGCCCGAGCAACACGCCGAGCAACAGACCAAAGACCGGGTGAATGGGGTCGATCACCCACCCGGCGATCGGCACGGTCGCACCGAACGCGACCATTCGAGCGATCACGAGATGGACGAGGATCATCGCGGTGCCGACCGACAGGTCGATACCGGCGGTGAGGATGATGAGCGTCTGGCCGATCGCCAAGGTGGCGAGCACAGCGGTCTGCTGCAACATGATGCCGATGGTGCTCGGCTGGTGGAAGCGGCCGTCACCGAGCATCGTGAACACAAGGCCGGAGACGATGAGCACGAGTGCCGGGCTGAGGACCGGATACTTGTGGAGTGCGTGCTGGAGTTGGTCGAGCGGCGTACGTGACTGGCTCAGCAGACCGGTTGCGTCGTCGACGGGTGTCGCGGATGTCATTCGTCCCCCAGACGGTGATGACGATGTGTGTGAGTAACGGCGTGCAGGAACGACAACGGGGCGGCCGGCGCACCGACCGCCCCGTCATCCTGACATGTGTCTTCGTGGTGACCCGGTGCCGGAGCACCAGGTCAAGCTGCGGCGATCAGCCCCAGCAGATCTCGGTGCCGTCGGCAACCGAGATGCTGTCGACACCGTCGACGGCGCTGTCGGTGACGAGCGCGACGCCGGTGTTGAAGAAGTCGAGGCCGTCGGTCGGCGTAGGTGCGTCTCCGCCGTTGGCGAGGTCGACGATTGCTTCCATGCCGAGCGTGGCCATCCGACCGGGGTACTGCTGAGCGGTGGCACCGATGACACCTTCGGCGACGAGGCGCAGACCCGGGTCACAACCGCCGTCGACCGAGACGATCAGCACGCCGTCAGCGCTGCCTGCAGCGGTGAGTGCGTCGAACGCACCCTGAGCTGCCGGCTCGTTGATCGTGTAGACGACGTTGATGTCGGGGTTCTGAGCCAGGCAGGTTTCCATCGCCGTGCGGCCTCCGTCGACGGCGCCGTTGGTCGGTTCGTGGCAGACGATTTCGTAGTCGCCACCCGAGTAGCTGCCGGTGGCGGGTTCGTTGCCGTTGCCCGACGTGTCGATGGCATCGATGATGCCCATGCCGATCAAGAAGCCTTGGTCACGCAGGTAGTCGACGGAGACCACCTGGTCGTTGAAGAGGTCGAGCATGGCGATGGTCGCCTTCTCGCCGCCGAGGGTCCCGGCGGCCCACTGGCCGATCAGTTCGCCGCCGAGCTGGTTGTCGGTCGCGAAAGTGATGTCGACCGCATCAGCCGGATTCGGCGGCGTGTCGAGTGCGATCGTGTAGAGCCCCGCGTCGCGTGCTGCCTGCAGTGCGGGCACCACGGCATCGCCGCTCGGCGTGATGAGGATGCCAGCGTCACCGCGGGCAACAGCGGCTTCGATCGCATCGATCTGACTCTGCGTGTCGCCGTCTTCTTGACCGGCGGCCACCGTGAGGCTCACGCCCAGTGCGTCGGCTTCGGCTTCGGCCGAGTTGGCCATCGACACGAAGAACGCATTCGACGTGTTCTTGAGGATCAACGACACGCCCACGCCGTCTCCTCCGGTGTCGGCAGCGGCGGTGCCGTCGGAACTCTCGGCAGCGGTACTCGCTTCCGGTGCGTCGTCGGATGCCTCGTCGTCGCTCCCACACGCCGCGAGCACCAGTGCGCCAGCAGCGAGCGCGCTCGCAACGCGCCGGCCATACATCGATGATTTCTTCACAACAGTCCCCCTCAGGAATGAATTCACGTCGCCGGGTGACAACGTTGTCAAGGACAGTACGCATCGCTTGACAACGTTGTCAAGCGATTTCGTGACGAACCCTTGACAACGTTGTCACACATCTGGAAACTGCTCGATGTGCTCGGCACCTACACTCGACCCCGCCGACGAGCGGCGTAAGGCGGGCACCAGGGATGCAACAGCGACGACCAACCATGCGCGACGTCGCCGAACGGGCCGGCGTGAGCTTCAAGACGGTGTCGCGCGTGGTCAACGCCGAAGGTGGCGTGAGCGAAGTGCTTGCCGACCGCGTCGCCGGCGCCATTTCCGAACTCGGGTACCGCCCCGACGAACGCGCACGCCGGTTGCGCCAGAGCGACGCCAAGACGGGAGCCATCGGGTTCGTGATCGTTGACGTCTCCAACCCGTTCTTCTCGTCGGTCCTGCGCGGCATCGAAGAGGTCGCAACCGCCCATGACTCGATCGTCATGTCGGGCAGCACCGATGGCGACAAGGACCGCGAGCGCCAGCTCATCGACGCGTTCGTCTCGCGTCGAGTCGACGGCCTCATCGTCGTTCCCGAGGGGTCGACCGACAACACCCTCCGCGTCGAGATCGAACGAGGCACGCCGATCGTCTTCGTCGACCTCGAACCGTCAGAGCTCACCGCCGACCTGGTGCGCAGCGACCATCATCTCGGCTCGGTCGCCGCGACTGAGCACCTCATCGCACACGGGCACCGCGACATCGCGTTCTTCGGTGATCACCCCGACATCTCCTCGTCGCGCCTTCGCCGGGCGGGATACGAACAAGCGCTCACCGCTGTCGGCATCGACATCGACGAGAACCGCATCGTGCAGGATCGACTTCGACCCGACGAGTGGCGTGACGTGATTCGGACCTACCTCGAGACGCACGAGCGCCCGACGGCGATCTTCTCCGCACAGAACTTCGTCACGGTCGGATGCACTCAGGCTCTCCACGACCTCGACCTCCACACCACGATCGCCCAGGTCGGCTTCGACGAAATCGAGCTCGGCGATGTGGTGACGCCCGGTATCACGACCGTTCCGCAACACCCGCTCGACCTCGGTCGTCGAGCAGCCCAGACGTTGTTCAATCGAATCGGCGGCGACCGTGGCGACGTGACCAAGGAGATCATCGCCAGCCCGATCATCCAGCGCGGATCCGGAGAGATCCGCCCGGCTGCGACACCGGCCGACTGAACAGGATTCGCCGGGTGCCCAACACCGGTTGATTCGTAGGCTGCCCGCATGAGTTCGCTGTCGCTCACACCGCACCCGTCATTCTCGGGCCGACCGGGTCCCGTGCTCGTGGTCGTCGCCGACGGTGTCGGCGTCGCACCTCCCGGGGCCAGCAATGCCGTGACCGAGGCGAACACGCCGACGCTCGACGAACTCACCGGCACCGAGCTCTACACCGAACTCGCCGCACACGGACCAGCGGTGGGGCTGCCGACCGACGACGACATGGGCAACAGCGAGGTCGGCCACAACGCCCTCGGCGCCGGCCGCATCTTCGCTCAAGGCGCCAAGCTCGTGAACAAGGCCATCAAGACCGGTGCGATCTTCGAGTCCGAAGTGTGGGGCAAGGCGATCGAGCACGGGAGGAGCGGGACACTCCACCTCCTCGGCTTGCACTCCGACGGTGGGGTCCACTCGAGCCTCGAGCATCTGTACGCGCTCCTCCGCCAAGCCGCCGATGAAGGCGTCACGAGCTGCGCTGTCCACATCTTGCACGACGGTCGCGACGTCGACGCTCGCTCGGCGCTGCGCTACATCGAGCAGACCGAAGCAGTGCTGAGCGAGATCAACGCAGGCGCTGACGACCGCGATTTTCGCATTGCGTCGGGCGGCGGCCGCATGGGGATCACGATGGATCGATACGGCGCCGACTGGCCGATGGTCGAGCGCGGTTACCGCTGCCACGCACACGGCGAAGGCCGCGAGTTCGCGTCGGCAACCGAGGCGGTCGAGACCATGTACGCCGAGTCCGACTCGGGCGATCAGTACCTCGGCGAGTTCGTCGTGATGCGCGACGGAGCTCCAGCGGGCACCATCGTCGACGGCGACGCCGTGGTGTTGTTCAACTTCCGCGGCGACCGAGCGATCGAGATCTCGCGCGCCTTCGAGGAGACCGACTTCGACGTCTTCGACCGCACCGGCGCCAACGGACGCCCACACCCCGACGTCTTCTACGCGGGGATGCTGCAGTACGACGGCGACGCGTTCGTCCCGAAGCAGTACCTGGTGGCGCCTCCTGCGATCGATCGCGTCATGGGTGAGTTCCTCTGCGCGGAAGGTGTGCGCAGTTTTGCGATCAGCGAGACGCAGAAGTTCGGCCACGTGACGTTCTTCTGGAATGGCAACCGGTCGGGCTACATCGACGAAGAACTCGAGACCTACATCGAGATTCCGTCCGACAACGTGGAGTTCGACACGACGCCGGCCATGAAGGTGCGCGAGATCACTGACGAGACCATCGACCTGTTGCGGTCCGGCGAGTACCGCTTCGGCCGGCTCAACTTCCCGAGCGGCGACATGGTCGGCCACACCGGCCACCTGCACGCAACCGTCGAAGCAATGGAGATCATCGACGAATGCATGGCCCGCCTCATCGAAGTGATCGACGACCTCGGTGGTGTGCTCGTCTTCACCGCCGACCACGGCAACGCCGACATCATGTTCACCGAGAAGGACGGCGTGCGATCACCCAAGACGAGCCACACGCTCAGCCCTGTACCGTTCGCCATTCACGACCCGAACTACGACGGCGAGTACCACATGAGCGCTGCCGTCGGTGTCGGCCTTGCCAACGTGGCGTCGACCGTGTTCAACCTGCTCGGGTACGAAGCGCCGAACGACTACCTCGACTCGCTGATCACGTTCGGCTGAGATCGGCGGGAAGACCACCGTCGACCCCGCACCTGTCGCCATGATCGGGAACTATGCGCGGACCACCGACGGAGTGTGAAGGCCGACGAGCACCGACATGGTGGGGGCGACTTGGATCTCGGTGGCGCGAACGTCGGGGTGCGTCAGCCAATGGTGGCGACCTTGGTCGATCTCACCGTTGAAGTGCGGCGGCCACTGCTTCATCGGGGCGAAGTCGTCGATCGTGAACGAACCGAACGGCTTGACGACGTCGGCCAGTTCGACTCGCCGGTCGCCGGTCTTGCCGGTTCCCCACCCGCCGTCGAACACCAACAGATCGAACGGCCCCTGTTCGTAGAGCTCGCCCGCGTCACCCTGCAGCACCGTGACGTTCGAGACGTCGCGGAAGACGGTTTGAGCGGCAGCCGCACGAGCCTCGTCGAGCTCGATACTGACGAACTCGACGGCGGGGTCGGCATAGCTCGACAGCCACCCCAGCCCTGCACCGGTGCCGGTGCCGATCTCGGCGACACGGCCGCCCGGCGCAACTCCGGCTCCGAGCGACTGCAACAACCGTCCCGTCGCTGGGTGCACACACAGCTCGAACGACAGCTGCTCGGCAGCGGCGACCGCGTCACGTACGAGCGGCGGCACGGTGGCGGGATCGAGCGCCGCGTACATCGCAGTTCCTCCGAGCGACATCTACATCTCCTCGGCGTACTCGGCGAGCAGCTTGTCGGCGGCTTCGCGCAACAAGCTCGCTTCGGTTCGATTGGTCGCCCGGGACAGCGCAGCCAAACGGTCGAGAGTCGCCCGGCTGTAGTAGTTGCTCTTCATCACCATCTTGTCTTCGACGTAGATTCCGACGCGGTTCCGCCCGGCGCGTTTGCTTCGACTGAGCGCCTCGTCGGCGGCGCGCAGCAGCTCGTCGCCAGTGGTGCCGTGCGGAGGACGCGCTGCGAGCCCTGCGGACAGCGTGACCGGATGCGCCTCCGAGCCGAGTCCGATCGATTCGATGTGCACCCGCACTTCGTTGATCAACACCAGCGCGTTCTCGAGGCTGACGCCGGGAAACGCGACCACCCACTCGTCACCACCAATCCGGTCAACGAGTGACTCCTTCGGGAGATTGGTGCGCAAGGCTCGCTCGAACGTGGCAAGCAATCGGTCTCCGTCAGCGCGGCCCGCCGCATCGTTGAAGTCGCCGAACCCGTCGAGGTCGGTCATCACCACGCTGATCGGAAGATCACGAGCGAAGTCGTCGATGGCGAGCGCCACCTCGCCTCGGCCCACCACCTTGGAGATCCTCATACTCACTACATATATACGTGTGTGGTACCAATGTCAACCGTCTGATGCGCTGCGCAGGTTTCTGGTCCACGGAAGCGTCGGAAACCGACGCAGTTGTGGACCAGAACAAGCCAGGGGAACAGACAAAGGGAGCGAGCGGGAGGGAGGGACCACCCGGGTGGGGCGTCGCGTCAGCGAGTGATGCGTTGTTGCGCAGCCCACTGCAGGAGCAACACGGTCTTGCCATCGTTGATCTCGCCGCTCGCCACGCGACCGAGGGCGTCGTCGAGGCCGAGTTCGAGTACCTCGATGTCCTCGCCCTCGTCGGCGACGCCACCGCCGTCTGCCACCTTGTCATCGGGCGAGTAGTCGGCAGCGAAGAACGCCACGCGCTCGGTCACCGAACCCGGGCTCATGAACAACTCGAACAGGTACGTCACCGAACCGACCCGGTAGCCGGTCTCCTCTTCGACCTCGCGCCGGATCGCCGACTCGGGATCGTCACCGTCGAGCAGTCCGGCGGGCGCTTCGATCAGCATCCCGTCCGGATGACCGTTCAGATATGCAGGTACCCGGAACTGGCGTGTGAGCACGACGGTCTCGCGCTCCCAGTCGACGAGCAAGATCGTCGCGCCATTCCCTCGGTCGTACGCCTCACGCTGGTGGCGAGCCCACTCACCGTTCGCAGACCGATAGTCGAACTCGACTCGACGCAAGGTGTACCAGCTGTCGGACAGCACGTCGACGCGCTCGATGCGGACGTTCGGATTCGAGTCAGGACCCGGAGACATCGCGACACGGTACGCGGCGGCCGGGTTCCTACTCGTTCACCCAGTCGGGGCCGAGGTAGAACGACGAGATGCGCTCGGCTCGATACGTCACCCAGAGTTCGTTCGGCGCCGATCTGAACTCCCACACGACGTCGCCGCCTGACTGACCATCGGGCACGACTTCGCGCACCAGGATGTGCAGCGGATCCGCTGGATCGGGCGGGAACGCCCCGATGCCGCCGTGGGTGATCAGCACGTTGCCGTTCTCCAACACATCGGCGTCTCCGATGAATTCGGCATAGGCGACATCGCCCGACGCTTCGTTGTCGATGTGCTCCCAACGCTGTCGAGCAGACCAGTCAGCGGGGTCTTCCGAAGCATCGTCCACGTCGTAGATGACCGCGCGGCTGAACAACGGATTCGCCGGATCATCGGCAGAAGTACCCGGACGAACGTTGCCGTTGTCGTAGACCACCAGCGAACCGTCGACGTTCACTTCGACCGCGTGCTGGTAGTAGGTCGGCTCACCGTCGAGCGGCATCGTCGCGCCCGCACCGAGAATCCATCGAAGCTCCGATTGTGGGCCTTCGGCGTCGAGGTGGTTGAACGCAACGATCTGATTCGTGTGGCGCGACGAGATGATGATCGCGTCGCGCTCGGGGTCGTACACCGCGCTGTTCGCGTGCGTCCAGTCTCGTGTGTTCTCTTCCTGGAAAATCCCTTGCGGGACACAGAGTTCGATCCCGGGATGCTCATCGATACTCACCACGTCCCACAGGTCCCACGTGCGCACCACCGTGCCGTCGGGCTCGAATTCGACCGCGACGTCGCTCACCGCGTTGAACGGCGCCGGGTCGTCGGGGCAGAACGTCGCCCGCTGTTCGGGAGTGAGTTCGTGCACCGTGGTCGAGAGCGTCAAGATGTTGCCGTTCGGCATCGGCCAGTTCTCATGATGCACTCCCACCAGGTCGATCCAGTCGGAGCGAACCGGAAGCGGATCGATGTCGCCCGGGTTGCCGGCGAGGGCCCCGACCCCACCCTGAAATTCGACCTGATCGGGGTCCACTTCAGCAATCACCAGGTCGTCATCGACCGTGTCACCTTCGACCGACGACGGTTGCGGTCGCCAATGGCCCACGACGTTGCCGAGCATGTCGATCTCGCGGATGCCGAACGGCCAGTAGAAGATGTTGAACGTGCCATCGGGCGTCGGCTCGAAACCCGCCTGCGCGCCCGTGTTCGCGTAGTACCACACGACCTCGCCGTCGTTGTCGTAGGCAACGAGGGTCTGGCTCGAGGGCGCTCCCTCTGGAATCTGGAGTGAGTCGAGCTCGAGCACCGTGTATCCGGGCGCGGCGCGGTCGGCGTCGACCGTGACCTCGTGCTCGGAGAACCACTCGGGGAGCGCCGACGTCGTGAACTCGCCCGCCTCAACCGATCCGAGCGATTCACCGTCTTCGTCGAACGCCTCGACGTCGACGAGGTAGGTGAGCTCGGCGCGCATGCCGACCAGCGGAATTTCGTGGTCGACCGCGGCCGCCACTGTGCGAGGTACCGCGACGCTGTGATCGTCGGAGGTTGCGGTGACTTCGATCTGGGCGGCCTGAGCAAGCGCAACCTCCACCGATGCGGCGAGTCCGATGTACGGACTGGGCTCGATCGCGATTCGAGTCACGACCCCTGGCTCGGTCGTGGTGGGTGAGTCGGTGGCGGGCGGCGCCTCGTTCGTCGCCACGGCCGGCGCAGTCGTGGCCGCATCAGATGGTTCGGTCGCGACTGTGGGCGCAGCGTCGTTGCCGTCGCTGGCACACGCACCAGCGAGGAACACGAACGAGGCAAACGAAACGACGAATCGACGAGGCACCCTTGCATTCGACCAGTCCTCACGACGAAAAGCTCGCAACTCAGAATTTGCAGCGACGCGCGGTTCGCCCGTAACTCCGCGCACGGCGCGAATGCGTAGTGTGTTCGTCCATGGTCAGTAACAAGCAGCAAGTCGAGAGCCTGCGCAACGTCAAACTGTTCAGCAGTTGCACCGACAAAGAACTCCGCAAGGTCGCAAAGGCGACCGACGAAGTGTCGATGACCGAGGGAACGCTCATCATCGACCAAGGCCAAACCGGCCGCGAGGCATTCGTCATCGTCGAGGGCGAGGTGATCGTTCGTCGCAACGGTCGCAAGGTCGCCGAGCTGGGCGCTGGTTCAGTGGTTGGCGAGATGTCACTGCTCGACAAAGGTCCGCGCACCGCAACCGTTGTGTGCCAGACCGACTGCACGCTGCTCGTCATCGACCAACGCCGCTTCCTCGGTGTGCTCGACGAAATCCCGTCCATCAGCCACAAGCTCATGGCGAGCCTCGCGTCAAAGATCCGCGAACTCGACCGCGCGTCGTTCGGCTGACTCGCCGTTCGCTCGATCCTCCCGCGCACCGTCTTCGAGGATCCCCATGACGATCGAGCGTCAGTACTGCGAGTTGCGTAAGTTCACGCCATGAACTTCGTGCAACTCCCCGACGACTGGCCGACACAACGAGGAACCCTGCAACGAATCGCGACGCACGTCGTGGCCCAGGCTCAGCAGAAGGTGACCGGCCACTTTGCACTCATGGCCGTACCCGGCGGCTTCGGCACGCCACAGTTCGGCGCGGACCGCCAACGTGTCCGCGTGTCGGGCGGCTCGGTCTTCGTCGAAACCGCCAAAGGCCCGCGTGACGGTGGAGCCGAAACCTCGGTGCACATGATCGCCGGATCGACGCTGCGCGACCTTTGTGCCGCAGCGGGGTTCGAGCCCGACCCGGACTTCTCGGTCGGACACGACACACCCGAGCTCGGCGACGTCGACGAACCGCTCATGCTCGACTCGGAAACCACGACCGTGGTCGGCGACTGGTACCTCCTCGGTCAACGTGCGATGGATGTGACAATCGCCTCGCTGCCCGACCCGCAAGCGTCGGTCGCTCGCCTCTGGCCCGAACACTTCGACATCGGTATCGACCTCGCCGTCGACCCTGCCAACAAACCGGGCATCCGGACCAATCTCGGCGCAGCGGCGGGCGATTCCTACCACGAAGAGCCGTATTTGTACGTCGGACCGTGGGATGACTCCCGACCCGGCCCCGCCGAGTTCTGGAACGCTCCGTTCGGCGCGACCCTCGGTTTCGGCGAACTCGATGCCGCCGAGAACCCCCTCGCAGCGGCCACCGAGTTCTTCTTGCACGGCGTTGCGTACTTGCGAAGCTGAAAGTTGATGATGGCGGGGTTATGACCGCGACGTCTACCCGCGGGTAGCTTTGACACCGCATGAGTACTGCTGAAGACACCACCTCTGAAACGGGTTCTGAAACAGGCACGCGAGCGCGGATCAAGCCGCACCAGCTGCCACTCGTCATCTTCACGGCGATGGCGGTCTTCACCGTCGTTTCGGGCATCATCCCGCAGATCACCGGGTGGAAGAGCGACAGCCCGATTCACCGCACGGTGTTCGTGAACGTTCCGGGTCCGCTGCAGATCGCGTTCTACACGGTGATCCCGGCGCTGCTCGTGTGGGTCGCGATCATGTTCTCGCACCGGATGAAGAACTGGGAGCGCGGCGCACCCTCTCAGCGCAAGACCACGACCAAGAACGCCGCCAAGCGACTCAAGGACTTCCGAGCCGGCGTCTACATGCAGACGCTGCTGCGCGACGCCGGTGCGGGCCTCATGCACTCGATGATCTACTTCGGGTTCCTCGGACTGCTCGGCGTGACGACGGTGCTCGAAGTCGACCACCAGATGCCTGAGGCACTGAAGTTCCTCCACGGCGACGTGTATCGCGGTTACGTCGCCTTCGGTGACCTCATGGGCCTGATCTTCATGGTCGGCATCGTGTGGGCGATCGTGCGCCGCTACGTGCAGCGCCCGTACCGCATTCGCATCAAGTCGAAGCCCGAGCACGCCATCATTCTCGGCACGTTCTTCGTCATCGGCCTCTCCGGCTTCGGCGCCGAGATGTTCCGCATCGCACTCGAAGGCCAGACCCGCAACGTCGACTACGAGAAGTGGAGCTTCATCGGCTACCCGCTCTCGACACTCGTCGACGGTTGGGGCACCTCGACCCTGCAGCTGTGGCACCAGATCTGGTGGGTCGCTCACGTCGTCAGCTTCCTCGTCTTCCTCGCGATCCTGCCGATCACGATGCTGCGCCACATGTTCACCTCGCCGATCAACATGTACCTCAAGGACAAGGACCGCCCGAAGGGCGCCATGCGTCCGATGGCAAACCTCATGGAGACCGAGCTCGAGTCGTTCGGCGCCTCCGTCGTCGAAGACTTCACCTGGAAGCAGCTGCTCGACCTCGACGCCTGCACCATGTGCGGACGTTGCACCTCCGTGTGCCCGGCGCACGCCACCGGCAAGCCGCTCGACCCGCGCGAGATCGTGCTCAAGTCGGGCGAAGTCATGGCCGCAACCGGCACCCCCGCCGTCTCGCCGCCGCTCGGCACCGATAAAGAGATCACGGTCTCGGCCAACTCGCTGTTCGAACGCATCACGGCCGAAGAGCTGTGGGCGTGCACCACGTGCAAGGCCTGCGACGAGATCTGCCCGGTCAACATCGAGATCACCGACAAGATCTTCGACATGCGTCGCTACCTGTCGCTGATGGAGTCGAACTTCCCCGCCGAGCTCGGCAACGCCTACCGAGCGATGGAGAACCAGGGCAACCCGTGGGGCCTCAACCAAGGCGAGCGTGCCGACTGGGCCGAAGGCATCGAAGGCGTGCAGATCGTCGACCCGGGCGAAACCCTCGACACCGAGTACCTCTACTGGGTCGGTTGCGCCGGTTCGTTCGACGACAAGAACAAGAAGGTCACCCAGGCCATGGCGAACCTGCTTCGCCGTGCCGGCATCGATGTCGCCATCCTCGGCCCGTCCGAGATGTGCACGGGCGACTCCGCTCGCCGTTCGGGCAACGAGTACCTGTTCCAGATGCTCGCCCAACCCAACGTCGAGATGCTCAACGAGATGGGCGTCAAGAAGATCATCGCCCAGTGCCCGCACTGCCTCAACACGTTGAAGAACGAGTACCCGCAGCTC
>CALICC010000004.1 GCA_938049325.1 uncultured Ilumatobacter sp.
CAACCGTTTCGAACGGGACGGTCACGAGCAACTTCGCGTTGGAACGCCCGCCGGCGATCTTTCCTTTGGACGCAGCCTTGGCGAGCTGGCTCAGTGCGTCGGCGCAGCGCTGATCTCGGCGGCGGCCGCTGTTGTCGAACGCCGACTCGTTCATCACCGCGTCGAGCGTCGTGCACACGATGCTCGCCGACTCCGGGTCGAGCAAGCCCTCGACGCGGGTCATGCCGCTCGACTCGCTGGTGAGTCGCAGGTAGCGGCGACTGCGTTGTGATGCGGCGAGTTCTTGCTCTCGTGCCTCGTCGTTACGGGCCCGCCACTGCTCGGCGGCCGGGCGCACGGCGTTGAGGGGAAGGTCGGCGATTTCGTCGACCAGTTGGCCGTTGACGGGGAGTGGGCCGGCGGCGCCTGCCGCGACCGAGGCCTTGTCACTCGAGACGCGCCCGCTCGTCACCGCGTCAGCGAGTTGAGGAGACTTGGCCATGGCTTCGCCAAGCTCGGCGGCCAGCCTGTTCTTGCGCGTGGAGGTTCCCGTCTCTTTGCCGATCCATTCGGCGGTGTCTCGCGCTCCGGTGCCGATGTGTGCGCCAGCGACATCAGCCGCGTGCGCCATCCGAGCGAACTGCGCATCGAGTCGAGACATCTGCCGCCTCATCGTCCGCAGTTCGGATCGGAGGGTGGAGGGATCGAGCTGCGTGAGATCGACTTGGGCGCACGCGTCGGCGGCCGCAGCAACTGCTTGCACCGCTTGTCGGATCTCCATGCTGACCATCCAAGCATGGGGGTGTTGCAGGTCGTGCAGTGACTCCAGTTGGAACCCCGAGCGACCGATACTGTGAGGTGTGAGAACCCCGGCCAACGAACACCGACGATCGACGGCGACCGGGCTCGGCCTCGCCGCCCTTGCAGTCATCACCATCGCGGCAGGACAGACGGGCGACACCGCGACCGAGGCGGCGGCAGCCCTCCCCGACGAGCGGCTCGCGATCACCGACCTCGACTATCGAGGCGCGTTTCGGCTCTCCAGCGACACGTTCGGTGACTCCGACGTCAACTACGCGGTGGGGACGTTGGGTTTCAACCCGGCGAACAACTCTCTCTTCATTGCTGGCCACGGACATCACAACGCCGTGGCCGAGTTCGCGATTCCAGCCACGATCGGCACCGGGAGCGTGGTCGAGGATCTTCCGGTCGTCGAGACACCGCTGCAGGACTTCGCAGCGTTTCTCGACGACGCCTCGACCGGCAACCCTGACGGGATCGACCGGATCGATGGGATGTACGTCGACGACGGACGGCTGATCGTCAACGCCGAACGCTGGTACGACGCGACCGGACACGCGCAAGACACGACGCTCGTCCTCGACGCTGATGACCTGGACGGGCCGGTCGACGGGTACTACGAGTTGGACGGCGGCGTCCACGCCGGCGGCTACATGTCTGACGTCCCCACCGAATGGCGCGAGGTCCTCGGCGGTCCGCTGCTCACCGGTTGGGCAGCGAACACGTCGATCATCAGCCGCCACTCCGTGGGCCCCTCGTTGTTCACCTTCGATCCCGACGATCTCGACGTCGACGCGACGGTCGATCCGGCAATCGACACGAACGTCCACATGAACTTTCCGTACTCCGGTCAGCGTTGGATCACGCCGGACGCGCTTGACCAGAACACCACCGGAGCGTCGCCGCTGTGGAACTTCTTGTCGAAGGCCCGTTTCGGTTTCATCGCTCCAGGTACGTCGACGTTCGTCGTCCTCGGACACACCGGCGGGATCGAGAGCGGAATCGGCTACAAGATCACGCAGGACGACGGAAATCTGTGCGGCGGCTACTGCGCGTACGAGGCCGACGACTACAGCAATGCCTACTGGCTGTTCGACGTGGACGACATCCTTGCCGCCGACGACACTCATCTTCCTCGCCCGTACGCATCGGGTTACTGGTCGGTGCCGTTCGACGACGACGGCCGGCACGCGATCATCGGCGGCACATTCGACCCCGGCACCGCGACGCTGTACCTCGCACTCGGCAATGCTGGTCAGGTCGGCACATACGACCGGCCGCCGCTGATCGTCGTCTACGACGTACCGAACGTGGCGGGCCCGTTCCTCATTAACGGTCCGGCCTCCGCGCTGCAACGAGCAGCACGCGTCGACCAACCGTGAACACTCCGCCGTTCTAACGATCGGCGTCGAGTTCTGCGATCAGCCGTTTCGTTGCCGTCATCCGGTACGACGCATCCACCAGTTCGGCCACCTCGGTCCAATCGGTGTTGCCATCGAGATCGAACCCGATCCATCCGTATGCCCCGAGGTAGGCCGGCACGTACACACGCTCGTCGTCCAGAAGTGCCAGCCGGTCGCCGGGATCGGGCACGACGACGATCGAGTGCGGATGTTGCACCCACTGGCCATCGACTTTGATCGATCCGCCGTAGTACGCGAACACCTTCTTGGTGAACAGCGCAGGCCGACCGTGGGAGATCTTCTCGTCGGTGCCCGGAAGCGCCGACGCGATCTCGCGAACCTGGGCAAGGAACGGGTCGTCGTCGTCGAACATCTGCGGATGGGACATGCGATCGAGCGTACGCGTTGCACTCGGGCAAGATCGAAGGTGAAGAGCGGGCTTCGTCGGTCTGGTCCATACTTGAACTCGCGGGCTCGGACACATCCGCATCCGGGTCGCACCTGACGAAGGAGTCAC
>CALICC010000005.1 GCA_938049325.1 uncultured Ilumatobacter sp.
GACCTCCCCGGAATTCGCGCCATCGAACGAGCGTGGGACGAAGCGATCAACGGGACGCGGCGATCCTCGGGCGTCATGGTCCACCTGGTTCCCGACGAAGGAATCGACGACGGACCCGTTCTGGCGACGCAGTCGGTTCCGATTGACACGTCTGGCACAATGGAGGCATTCGCCGCCTCCGTTCATGCCACCGAACATGCACTCCTGATCAGCACGCTGGCCGACCTGTGTGCGCGCCCCGCCTGACGACCGCTCCATCCCCCACCCCCGACCAGTGAGGTCCTGACATGACCGACAACAACGAGCTGACCAACGTGAACGACGGATTCTTCGACCGATTCGAAGCGCTGACATTCGATGACGTGGTCGTGATTCCCGGGTGGTCCGAAACCCTTCCTGACGCGGTCGATACGTCAGCGACGTTCGCTCGCGACATCGAGCTCGCGATTCCTCTGGTTTCGGCCGCGATGGACAAGGTCACCGAAGCACGGATGGCCGTCGCGATGTCTCGCCATGGGGGCATCGGCGTGATTCATCGCAACATGTCGATTGCCGACCAAGCCGCAGAAGTCCAAAAGGTGAAGCGATCCCAGTCCGGGATGATCACCGACCCGGTCACGCTCCCGCCGACCGCCCTGCTGCACGAGGCAGAGGCGCTCATGAACCGGTTCAAGTTCAGTGGCATGCCGATCACCGACGACGACGGTCACCTCGTCGGAGTGCTCACCAACCGTGACATCCGATTCTGCGAAGGCAGCGACTTCGACCGGCCGGTGTCCGACTTCATGACATCGGAGAACTTGGTCACCGCCGAGGTGGGCACGTCGCTCGACGAAGCCAAGGCCATCCTGCAGCAGTACCGGATCGAGAAGCTGCCACTGGTCGACGGCGTCGGCTGTCTCGCCGGCCTGATCACGGTCAAGGACATTCAGAAGCGTCTCGACTATCCCAACGCCTCCCGCGACGGCAAGGGCCGGCTGCGCTGCGCCGCCGCCGTTGGCGTGGGCGCTGACCTCGAAGAGCGCGTCGCTGCACTGGTCGACATGAGTGTCGACGCCGTTTCGATCGATACGGCGCACGGCCACTCGGCCAACGTCGTCAAGGCGATCGAACGGATCAAGGGTTCCTGGCCCGAGCTCGCGGTCACCGCAGGCAACGTCGTCACGCCTGAGGGCGTGGAGTCGCTCGCCAAAGCTGGTGCTGACGCCGTGAAGGTCGGCGTGGGAGCTGGCTCCATCTGTACGACGCGAGTCGTCTCAGGTGCCGGCATGCCGCAGCTGTCCGCAATCTGGGACACCACCCGCAAGGCCAAGCAACTCGGCATTCCGATCATCGGCGACGGCGGCATCACGTATTCCGGCGACATCGTCAAGGCCATCGCCGCCGGTTCCGAGACGGTCATGATCGGCTCGCTGCTCGCCGGCACAGAAGAGTCGCCGGGCGAAATGGAGCTGATGGACGGCCGCCGGTACAAGAGCTACCGCGGTATGGGTTCGATGGGCGCGATGACGGGCGACAGCGCCGATCGGTATGCAACGTCGCAGTCGTCATCCGGCAAGACCGCTGTGGGCGCTGCCAGCCAGAAGCTCGTACCGGAGGGCATCGAAGGACGGGTGCCATACGCCGGCCCCCTCGGCGAGGTCCTGTACCAACTCGTTGGAGGATTGCGCTCCGGCATGGGCTATGCGGGAGCAGCGACGCTCGAGGCGCTGCGCGGTGCTCGCTTCATGCGAGTCACGACCGCCGGGCGCGAGGAGTCGCACCCTCACGACGTCACGATCACGCAAGAGGCGCCGAACTACCAGCGCTCCTGAGCGCACGCTTCGGCCCGACAACCATGCAACGAGTGTCGGTCGTCGGCGCCTCAGGCTCAGGCAAGTCGACGCTGGCGTCGCTCATCGCAGAACGCTGCGACATGGCAGCGATCGAACTCGACGAGTTGTATCACCAACCGGAGTGGGAGCCGACTCCGACCCCTGAGTTCAGAGCTCGCGTGTCGCAGGCGCTCGATCAACCGCGTTGGGTCGTTGCCGGCAACTACAGCGTGGTGCTCGACCTCGTGCACGGCGCCGCCGACACGATCGTGTGGCTCGATCTTTCTCGGTCGCGTAGCACCGCCCGGGTCGTTCGTCGATCAGTCCGACGAGTGGTTCGTCGAGAGGAGTTGTGGAACGGGAACCGCGAGACCATCTCAAATCTCGTGAGTCGAGATCCCGAGAAGAACATCATTCGCTGGGCGTGGAGCAGCCATGCCCGAGTCCGTGAGCGATACGAAGGCTTCGCATCTGGCAAGTTCTGGGCGCACGCAGATGTACGTCGACTTCGTTCGCCGGGCGAGGTCGAACGATTCGTCGCCGAAATCAGCCGGTGACGACCACCTGGAGTTCGGGCGGCAAGAATGCCTCGGCAAGGTAGCCGTCGGCGTGAGGCTCGAAAAACGTCGGGATCCAGTTGAGCTCGCCGTTGCGCCACCAGTACAGATGCGGGCTGACCGAGCCCGGACCCTGCTTGTAGAGCTGCCTCGTGATCGGGATCAGCGCGTCGATCGCGACCTGCGCATTCGCGCCGTCGACGGGGTGAACGAGGACACTGTGACGAGAAGGAATCGAAACGATCGCTCCGTGTTCTCCGATGCCTGCGACTTCTGCAATCAGTTCGTCGGCGATGCGAACCATGCTCGCAGCAAACGGACGCTCGTCGAACACGTGCACGACGGACGCTCCTCCGAGGTCGATCTCGTGGACTTCGTCGACCTGCTCGAGGAGCTCGGTTTGCAGTCTCGCGCTTGCCCAGGCTTCGTCGAGATCCCAACCCGCTCGCGTGATCTCATCGGCAGAAACACACCGAACGGCATCGGCAACGTCGACCGCGAGCAATTGGACGACGCCTTCGGCAAACGGCCTGGCGCCGAACTTCTCGAACGTCGCCGCGTCGGCTGGAGTATCGGGCACCAGACGGATACGAAGATCGAAGAGCGAGATGCTCGTGGTCGTGTGGCCCAGATGTTCGGTCACCGTCGTGAGATGCGCCTCGATCAGCCCTCGCCATTCACCGCGCTCGCGGAGATGACAGTGCTGAGCGAGCTGGAGCAGCCCGAGTGAACGCCCGTCCGCGAGGCGCACGACGCCCGGGTCGATGCGCCCAACGACGAGACCAAGGTCGGCAACGACGTCGTACAGTTCGCAGTGGAACTCGAGCCAATCGCTTGGCGACATGAACTCGAAGTCCACCGGTTGGCCGAAGAATGGCGCTGTGTCGTCGGTGGAATGCACGGTGTCTCCTGCTCGTGGGGCTGGGCCGTCGAGGCGCCTATGACTTCATCGGCACGACGAAGGTCGCCCTTGAGCCGGCACGCACTCAGCTCGCCGGAAAGCTCGAGCCAAGGTGGTCGGCCAGTCGGGCGATCGTCTCGCTCGTCAGCGGACCCAACTCGGCAAGCGCAGAGTCAAATTCGAGGCGACTGAGCATCGCAGCGCCATCGACGATGCGGTCGGCGGTCGCTCCAACGAGCGTTGCACGAGAGAAGCAGAACACACGGCGAACCGGCACGTGCGCGACGTCGATATCTTCGAGGCACGACAGCACCGCTTGCGCTGCGACATCGGCTTTCCGGAGGATCTTCGTGCGGTCCTTGCCGGCGATATGCAACTTCGACCCGCCGCGACGGTCGGGCACGAGCACCAACTTGCCGGCATCATCACGGTCGTCCACGATCCAGATGCCGCTCGGCACGATCACGAGACGGTCGATTCTCGACCGGCTACGCGGGATCTTGCGGTTGCGCATCGTGACGGAACCCGCTTGTGGCGAGCTCGCCGTATCGACTTTGTGCGTCCCCACCGCAGGCACTGCCGGTGTCGCTGATGCACCCGCTGTTGCAGGCAACGACGGCAGAACGGGGGCGGCAGCGACTTCGGGGGCGGCAGCGACTTCGGGTGCGACAGCGACTTCGGGTGCGGCGGCGACTTCTGGTTCGGGAGCCGCAGTGGGTCCCGCTGCGCTCGGGGCATGCGGCAGAACGTCCGTCGGAGGGGCCAGCTCAACGGAGTCCAGCGAAGCAGCGGCGTCGATTGCTGGGGCAGTCTGGGGCGGCGCCGGCACCGCCC
Source organism: uncultured Ilumatobacter sp. (assembly GCA_938049325.1). Lineage (GTDB taxonomy): Bacteria > Actinomycetota > Acidimicrobiia > Acidimicrobiales > Ilumatobacteraceae > Ilumatobacter_A. The sequence goes on from CALICC010000005.1 coordinate 4,107, forward strand.
CGCTCGTCGGTGGCGCGGAGAGGGCCGGCACTGGCATCGGCGTCGGCATCTCGACAGAGGGTTCGTGCGTCGGAGGAACCAACGGCTCGCTCTGGTCAGCCGGGCGAACGGTCGGCTCGGGCATCGTGAGCGCGGGGGTCACATCGTCGGAGGGGTCGACGTCTGGCTCCTCAACCGGCATCACTGGCCGCGCCATACCGTGCACCGGCGTGGGATCGTCGTCGCCGAGCACGACACATTCGTCGGGAGCCACCAGTTCCTCGACGTGAGCCATGTCTGCATGCTGACCCTCCGGGCGATCACTACGCGACCGTGCGACCGACGCGACGATCAACGCGGGTGCTGTTGCCCGTTGGACGCAGTCGACACATTCGATGGTGCCCGTGTCGGCGCTCCATGCGGCCCGGTTCCCTCGGGTGATCGGCGCTTGGCACGAGTCGCACAGGCGATCGGTGGGTGCGGTGAGGATCGTGGTGTTCATCGAATGGTCCTTCTGAGGTGTGGTGTGACAAGAGAGCGGCGGGTGGCGGGCGATGATTCGTCGGAGAGAGCGCTCGATCGCCTCATCCCTCGGCCCCCGCTGGAACCGTGACGTCGCACGTGGTGATGGCCGAGCGGAACGATGCGTCG
>CALICC010000006.1 GCA_938049325.1 uncultured Ilumatobacter sp.
GCTGATCATCTTCGAACACGACGTCGTCAGGCGGAGGGGGCGTTGCGCCTTCCGCCGGGTGGGGGACGTCGGCGAACAGTTGCTCATCGGTCATGGCGCTGCCCACTCTACGGACGGGGTGCCACAGCCTCACGGCTTACAAGACGAGCCATTGACCCACGCAACGGGTCGCGATCAACGCGCCACCGTCACAGAGCGCGATGTTCGGCGTAGTTGGCGGGAGCTCAGCTGTGGACGGCGACGGGGAGATCCCGGTTCGCGTCGCGAGCGACGTCGGCCAGCCTGGGCAACACGCACGGACGGCCCGAGCAGGCATCCCAAGTTCGCAGGCCACCGGCCATCAACGGTTCATTCGACAGCCCGGCGATCTGCGCGGCCACCTGAAGCGCAGCAGCCAGCTCATCTTGCGTGAAGGGCGTCCACATCTTGGGATCCTCGGCCTCCGCATCGGAGATCGGGTTGCCGTCATTGCAGTTCCAGCCGTTGTCGGCCTTATTGCGGGTGCGAACGACACGCACACGACCACGAGGGTTGATGAGGATGTGTCCGGTTTCGATTTTCGCCACGTTCATAAATCTTTCTTGTTGCACTCCGACGTATGCATCGGCCGAAATTGGCCAGGGTTGAGCACTTGTCGCGGAATACTCCTCCGCAGCCCGCCCCGCGGCAGCGTTACGGTTCGGCCATGGCACGACAAGACGGCCCCTCCCCTCGCACCACGCTGCGTCGTGGCGCATCGCGCGCGGTGTACGAAACCGATGCCGTCCGCAGCATTCTCGATGCCGGCGTCATCGCCCACGTCGGCGTGATCACCGATGACGGGCCCATCGTCTTGCCGATGGCCTACGGAGTGCGCGGCGATGGTGAAGACGCCGAGGTCCTCATCCACGGAGCCGTCGCCAACGCGATGATGCGCGCCGGTCGCGAGCTCGACGTCTGCGTCACCGTCACGATCGTCGACGGGCTCGTGCTCGCCCGGACGCCCTTCCACAACTCGATGAACTACCGCAGCGTCGTCGTGCGTGGTACCGCCCACGCCATTGATGCACCAGACGACAAGCTCACCGCGCTCCAGATCATCAACGACCACGTCGCTCCCACCTGGGACACCGCTCGGCCGCCAAGTACCACTGACGTCAAGAAGACACTCGTCCTCGCCGTGCCGCTCGCTGAAGCATCGGCAAAGGTCCGCGCCGGCGATCCGGTCGACGAAGACATCGACATGGACGGACCGCACTGGGCGGGCGTCGTCCCCCTGACGTCGACGTGGGGTGATGCCCAGCCGGCCGGAGACCTCCGCGGTGCCCCGTCCATACCTGCTGTTGTGACCGCACTCGCCGGCCGCGACGCACACCAGCAAACCCGCCCGGAATAGCTCGGTGGTCTCACCGGTGAACGCAACACCATCCGAATCTCGATGACCGTGGACGAACGCATGAGAATTTTGCGGTGCTGGGACGCAAAATTCTCACGCGTTCGAGCACACGATCAACACTCCTGACACCACCCTCGGTTCTCAGCGGGTCGCGTCACGCCAGTTCGAGCACGGCGAAGTGATACTCCCACTGCTCGGGACCGACGTCCCACACGTCGAAGCGACGACAGGTCCCCAACGACTCGAGAAGCGATCGATTCACGTCGGCCGCCCGCAAGCTGAACAGTCGGCGGTGCCCCGAGATCGCGGTGTCGCCGAAGATGTCGCCGAGCGGCCCACCCCACTGGCCAACGCCGATGAGCGCTCCGGGACGCAGCACGCGTCGAATCTCGGCGAGCGCAAGCGGCAGCTCGGCCTCGGGAACGTGCATCAGCGTGCTCATCGTCCACAACGCGTCGAACGAACGATCCGCAAACGGCAAGTCGAACAACGAGCCGGGGACGACCGCCACACCGGACCTCGCCGCCAAGCGAGCGTTACCCACGGCGAGATCCATGCCCACATACGCAAGGCCTGCCTCGACGAATGTTGCGGCGTCGGTTCCGGGGCCTGCTCCGACGTCGAGCACCCGGGCCGCACCCGGGCGCCGCATCGCTGCCACCGCATCGACGAACTCGGCACAGGTCGCGACTCTCCGGCCGACGGCTGCGCCACGCGTCTCCAGCGCAGCCTCGACCTCGTAGAAGTCGCGCATCTCGGCGCGCACGTCGATCTCGCCAGCAGTCACGATCCAACGCCCGGGAACACAACGCCAGACAGCACGCCTCGGCCCATTGCCAGAAACTAGCGCTCTGCTCGACTTGTTCGAGCCCGGGCTCCGTCAACCTTCTGCGAGTTCGGCGAGCTCGATCCATTCGGCCTCGAGCTGGTCGAGCACCCCCTGCGCTTCGGTGAGCGCCTCACCGCGAGCGGCGAGGAGTTCGTGATCGGTCGTCGACGCCAACTCGGCGCTGATGGTGTCGACCTTCTTCTGCGCCTTCACCATGGCCTGCTCGGTGTCACGAAGTTTGCGTCCGATCGTCGACGGGCTCGGACCCGTGCGCGCCGCCTTGGGTTTGCCGCTCGGTTTCGCGCCCGCCGACGCCGCGGACTTCGCCGGCTTGCTCGACGCAGGTGCACCCGACTTCGATCCCGACGTCGCGCTGGCATCAGCGCGCTCAGCGAGCCATCCGGTGACCCCGCCCGGCACGCGACGCATCGAGCCGCCGGGCTCGATCGCCAACACGTGATCAGCAACACGGTCCAAGAAGGCACGATCGTGACTCGCGAGGATGAGCGCGCCGGGCCAGTCGTCGAGGAACTCCTCGAGCGAGCGCAAGGTGTCGAGGTCGAGGTCGTTGGTCGGCTCGTCGAGAATCAGCAGGTTGGGTTGGCGGGCCAGCACCATCACCAGTTGAAGACGTCGCTTCTCGCCACCCGACAGCATTTTCACCGGCGCGTACTGAGCTGTTGCGTCGAACCAAAACTTCTCGAGCAGCTTCTTGTCTTCGTGATCGGGCTCACGCAACGGACCGGCCACGAGTTTGCGGACCGTGATCTCAGGATCGAGAGTCGTCGAGTGTTGGTCGGCGTACCCGACCACGACGGTGCTTCCCGTCGTGATGGTCCCGAGCGCCGGTTCGCGCCGACCGCTGATGATGTCGAGCAGCGTGGTCTTACCGGATCCGTTCGGGCCGACGATCGCGAGGCGGGCGCCCGGTTCGATCACCAGGTCGACGCCGTGGAAGACGGTGGTCGGTTCACCGCCGTCGGGGTCGTCGAAACGCTGACCCACATCGACGAGTTCGACCACCTGGTTGCCGAGTCGAGTCGTGCCGGCACCCAGTTCCAAACCACTCCCCCGCACACCGAGGTCACGCGGGCCGCCCGAGACGATTTCGCCTGCCGTGCGCAGACGCGCCTTGGGCTTCGAGGTGCGCGCCGGAGCACCGCGGCGCAGCCATGCCAGCTCCTTGCGCGCCAGGATCTTGCGCGTCGACTCCTCTTGTTCTTCGCGTTCGATTCGTTCGGCTCGCGCATCCAGATAGGTGGCGTACGCACTCGACCCCGCCGCCGCCTGATGAATGAACGAGCGACCGTGGTCGAGCTCGACGATCTTGCTCGGCCCGACCTTGGTCGTGAGTCGGTCGAGTGCGTGGCGGTCGTGCGTGACCAGCACCAGCGCTGCCGACATCGACACGAGTCGCGCTTCGAGCCATTCGATCGCCTCGAGGTCGAGGTGGTTGGTCGGCTCATCGAGCACGATCATGTCGTGGCCGTTCTCAGCGTCGCCATCGCTGTTCTCGGCGAGCATCTTGGCCAGCGCCACGCGCTTGGCCTGGCCGCCCGACAGCTCGTTGGTGCGTCGGTCGAACAGGGGTTGCACCCCAAGTGACGTGGCAACCGCGGCCACTTCCCAACCGTCGCCGAGATATTCAGCAACCGTGCCCGGCGGCAGTACCGGGTCTTGCTCGAGCATGGTGATCCGAGCACCGCGACCGAAGCGCACGTTGCCCGAATCGGGCGACAGCGCGCCAGTCAGAATGCGCAGGAGCGTGGTCTTGCCTGACCCGTTGACGCCAACCACGGCAACACGGTCGCCACGCGAGATCGTGACCGACAGATCGTCGAACAGCACCTTGTCTGGTTGTGCGAGTCCGACACCCGCCACGTCCACACAAATCACGACCTCAACGCTACGGCCCTGCGCCGGTTTGAGTCGCGTGTCTGACAGAGTGACGCCGTGGCCAACCAGTCCGAACCCGTCACCGTCGGTGCCGTCGCCATCGGCGGGTTGATCGGCGCCGCGCTGAGGTGGATCGTCGGAACGCAGCTCGACCTCGGCGACGCCGCTGCGTTTCCGTGGCACACCCTTGCGGTCAACGTCGTCGGATGCCTCGCCATCGGCGCAGCGAGCGCACGATTGGACCCCGATGGGCTCGCGTGGGCGTTCGGATCGACCGGCGTGCTCGGCGGGTTCACCACCATGTCGGCGTTTGCCGTCGAACTGAACGACCTCGCCGACGCCGACCGAACCGGGGTGCTCGTGACGTATCTGGTCGCCACCGTGGCCGCCGGAGTCGGCGCCGTCGTGATCGGTGAACGAGTTGCCCGGAGGCGATCCTCGTGACGCCGGTGCTGTTCGCCGTTGCGGCCGCGGCCGGTGCAGTGGGCCGATACGCCGTCGCACGATGGTTCTGCACGTGGCACTCGCTGCTCGGGGTCAACACCGCTGGCGCAGCGGTGCTCGGTTGGATCCTCACGCGCGACGTGAGCGAGGCAACGATGACGATCGTTGGCGTCGGGCTGTGCGGCTCACTGACGACGTTCTCATCGTTCGCGCTCGAAGTTCACCGCCTCGGCGTGCGCTGGGGAATCGGATACGGCGCGCTCACGATCGTGTCGGTGACCGCCGCAGCCAGCATCGCCGGCACCTTGTAGCGTTCGCAGCCATGCTCACGAGCTCCGATGGCGACCTGGTGCGCGCCGTCAACAGCCAATCGTTGGCTCGGTGGGCAACCGACGTACTCGACGACACCTCGCGCGGCGAAGACGACCGCGCCCTGGCCGCAGCCGCGATCGCGACCTGCACACGAATCGGCCAGCAAGTTCGCGACGAGACCAACGATCTCCTCGCCACGCTTGGTGCACAGGGCCACGACGTCGTGGCCACACACGTCGAGACGCAACAACGTCACGTGGCCAACCTCACGGTGGACTCAGTCGAAGCTGCTGACGCCGTCGCCGATGCGATGACCGAGCTCGGGTTCGTGCGCTGGGAGGACTGGACGGGCGGCGCTGCGATCTCGTTCCGCCGAGTCGGGCATGAACTCACGCTGGCCCGAACCCGCGAGCACACCTTCGTCGTACGGGTTCGGTGGCGAGAACCGCTCACGCGCGGTCGCGTCGCGCGCATCGTGACACCGACGACGGGCGACTGGTCGATGATCGATCTCCCTCGCCCGTTGTGGTGGGCCTACTCGCTCGTGCGACCGGTGCGCCTCGTCGCCGAGCGCATCGGCCGTCGCGACCCGCACGAGGCGGGGCTCGGCCCCTTTCTCTCGACACCCGAACCACTGGTCGCCCCACTTCTCGAACTGGTCGGGCTCGAGAAATCCGACGTGTTGGTCGACATCGGATGTGGCGATGGACGGCTGTCGATCGAGGCCGCGACGTCCACCGGTTGCCGGAGTCGAGGTGTCGAACTCGACGGTGCGCTCGTCCACGCGGCGCGGCTCGCTGCCGACTCCTCGGATGTCAGCAACCTCGTCACGATCGAGCACGGCGACGCACGCAGCATCGACGTGTCGGACGTGACCGTCGCGTTCATGTTTCTCCCGATGGACGTGATCGCCGCGCTCGTTCCCGAGACGCTCCACGCCCTCCCGCGCGGCGCTCGGTTGATCGTGCACGAACAGACGTCACTCCCGTCGTCGATGGCTCCACGGCCGAACGAGTCGTCGGCGATCATCACCGAGGACGCCGTCACCGTGGCCCACACGTGGGTCGCTGACTGACGCTGGTCAGTCGTCGGCGAGGCGTTGCGCGACATCCGAAGCGATGTCGCCCACCCGGTCGGCGCCCATCACCGATTGGAAACCACGATGGCGACCGGTCACCGGCACGACCTCGATCGACGCCACCTCGCGCCAGCAATGGTGCGTTCGGTCGGGATTCGTGAAGCTCGCCGCGTACAGCACGATCGGCAGGTCGGTTGGCGTCGGCCGATAGCTGAACGCTTCGAGCGGCACACCGCCCGCTGATGCTCGGGCCGGCAGCTCGGGCAACGTGGTGCCCGACAGCCGGAGCAGTCTCATCCCCATCGACTTGGCGACCGCGCGAGAACGTCGTTTGGCCGTATTGCGCACCTCGTCGAAGAAGCCCGACGGGTTCCGAATCAGCGACTTGTACTTCCACCAGCGGTTCGACCACAGCTCCTGTTCCGCGCCGGGGAAGTACGTGTCGATCATGGCGATGCGGTCGACCAGACGCCCGCCGGCGCGCAGCCGCTTCGCCAGCTCGTAGGCAACCACACCGCCCGTCGACCACCCGAGCAGGGTGATCGCACGTCCGGGCACCATCGCCGGATGGCGGTCGAGCAGCGCCTCGAACGACGCTGCGATCGCGTCGACGGTCGTGTCGATGTTGGCGGTCTCCACCTCTGAGGCCGTCGCCGCGACGACCGTCAGATGATCCGGAAGATGCTCGACCAACGCCTGATAGCCGAAGATGTCGTCCCACCCGGGCGTCAGGAGCACCAGCGGTGAACTCGGGTCGCCTTCCTGCATCGTGATGATCCGGTTGACGGGCTCGCCCGACGGACTCGGAACCGCCTGGCTCGAGCGTTCCGCAGCGTCTTCGGCGAGCGGCGACAACCGCGCCGCCAGCCCCGCTGGCGTACGGCCTTCGAGGAGGTCGCCAATCGACACCGCGCAGCCGAGTTCGGCTTCGAGCGCCGAGATGATCTCGACGGCGCTCAACGAATCGCCACCGGTCTCGAAATAGTCGCTGTGCGGTCCGACATCGCTGCGCTCGAGAACCGAACGCCAGATGCGGATCACGTCGTCGGTCATCGGCGCCGTCGCCTCGGTGGTTCCGATGGCTCCAACATCGTCCAACGCGAGATCAGCCGCGGCTTTGCGATCGAGCTTGCCGTGACTCGTGCGCGGGAGTGCGTCGTGCACGATGACACGCGCAGGCACATGCGTCGACGGCAGCGTGTTGGCCAATTGTTGGCGTATGGATGCTTCGTCGTCGGTGCCGACCACGTGTGCAACGAGCCGTGATCGGGTCCCGCCACCCGCGACGACCACCGCGTCGTCGACACCTGGGAGCGCGGTCAGCGCCGACTCGACCTCGGTCGGCTCGAGTCGGACCCCGCCCACGTTCAACTGATCGTCCACGCGACCGAGGAAGTGCAGATCACCATCGACGACTCGAACGAGATCGCCCGAGCGATACCAGCGCTGACCGTCGAGCTCGACGAAGCGTTGCTCGGTCGCACGCGGGTCGTCGAGGTATCCCGCCGTGACCGTCGGCCCTGCGATCAGCAATTCACCGGCTGCTCCAGCGGGCATCGCCGCGCCGGACGAATTCGCAACGCGTGCCGTGACGCCCGCGATCGGATGACCGATCGGCAGCGACGTGTCACCGGGTCGAGCGCGGTGCACGGTGGCCCAAACCGTCGTCTCGGTCGGGCCGTACTCGTTGAACAGGTCGACCTCCGGGCCGAGCCGCGAGCTGTGCAGCTCGAGC
>CALICC010000007.1 GCA_938049325.1 uncultured Ilumatobacter sp.
GCGTTTCGCGATCGCACGCGACTTGTACGAAGGCGACCGCATGGCCCGTGTGGTCTCCCAATTCATGGCGGTCTTTCTCATCGGTCCGATCTTCGTGCCGTTCGTCGGCGAGGCGATCCTTCTCGTCGGGTCGTGGCGAACGGTCTTCTTGACCGGTGTCGTGCTCGCGGCGATTGCGTTTGTCTGGACGCTGCGATTCGGTGAGACGTTGCCGCCTGAACTGCAGCGACCGATCCGTCTGCAGCCGTTCGGCGAGGCCGCCTCTTCGATGGTTCGCACTCGTGTCACCCTGTGGTCGCTCGTCGGGTCGACGTTGTTCACCGGGACGTTCTTTGTGTGGTTGGGGAGTGCACAGCCGGTCTTCGACGAGGTGTACGACCGTGACAGTCAGTTCACGGCCTTCTTCGGGCTTTCGGGTGCTGGGATGGCCGTGGCGCTGTTGGTCAATAACCGACTGATTGATCGGTTCGGCGCCCGCGTGATGCTGCGCGCTTCGTCGGTCGTTCACGTCGCCGTTTCGATCGGTGGAGTGGTGGTTGCACTGGTTGTTGGCGGGGTGCCGTCGGTCTGGTTGTTCTTCGGTTGGGCGGTTGCGGCGAATGCGATGACGATGGTGATCGGCCCGATGGCGTCGGCGCTCGCGATGGAGCCGATGGCCGACAAGGCAGGGACGGCGAGCGCGATCCTTGGCTTGTCGCAGCTTGGAATGGGATCACTGCTCGCAGCCTTCGTCGACGCGCAGATCGACTCGACAGTCACACCCATGTTGATCGGTGCGGTGGTATTCGGAGTCGCTGGCAGCGCCGCGCTGTTCTACGCGACACCTCGCCAGTCACTCGGTTCACGCCAGGCGTGAAAGCACAAGTCGTGGTTTCACGCCAGGCGTGAAACGGACGAAGTGTGGTTTTACGCCTGGCGTGAAACGGACGTTGTGTGGTTTTACGCCTGGCGTGAATCCACGATTGGTCAGCCGATGGCGTCGGGCATTTCGGACTTACGGCGGCCGACGAAGTCGATGAGTTCGGCGTCGATGGCATCGTCGAACGGCGGGCGTTCGTAGTTGCGCAGCGACTCCTTCCACGCAGCGTTCGCTCGCTGCGACGCGGCACTTCCGCCGTCCTCGAGCCACTGCTCGTAGCTGGAGTTGTCGGCGATCGACGACCGATAGAAGGCGGTCTCGAAGTTCGCGAACGTGTGCGTCGTGCCGAGGAAGTGCTCGCCGGGGGAGTGCTCGAGGAAGGCCTCGACACCCTGACCGTTGTCGCTCATGTCGAGGCCTTGGCCGAACTTCATCATCATGCCGAGCTGATCGGCATCCATCATGAACTTCTCGTACCCGACGGCCAAGCCGCCCTCCATCCATCCGGCGGCGTGCAAGACGAAGTTCACGCCCGCCATCACCGTCGGCAACAGCGTCGAAGCGGACTCGTACGCCGCCTGCGCATCGGGCAACTTCGACGCACACAGCGACCCACCCGAACGGAATGGAACGCCGAGTCGACGTGCGAGTGCTGCCACCGTGTAGAGAACGATGGCCGGCTCGGGCGTGCCGAAGGTCGGAGCGCCGGTTGCCATCGACATCGACGACGCGAACGAACCGAACACGACCGGCGCGCCCGGGCGCACGAGCTGGCAAAAAGCCATCCCGGCCAGTGCCTCGGCCAGCGTCTGTGCCGCCACCGCCGCGGCTGTCGTCGGCGCCATCGCGCCCGACAGGATGAACGGCGAGATGATGCAGGCTTGGTTCGCAGCCGCGTAGGTTTCGGCGGCGGCGAGCATCGTGTCGTCCCACACGAGCGGTGACGACGCGTTGATCAACGACGACATGACCGTCCGCTCGACACCCGACTCGTCGCGAAGGTCGCCGCCGAAGCCGATCCGTGCCATCTCGATCGAGTCGGTGGCGCGCTCGCCAGCTGTCACCGAACCCATGAACGGCTTGTCGCTGTACTTGAGGTGGGAGTACACCATGTCGAGGTGACGCTTGTTGACCGGAATGTCGACGGGCTCGCACACCGTGCCCCCGCTGTGATGCAGGTGCGGCGACATGTAGGCGAGCTTGATGATGTTCTGAAAGTCGTCGATCGTGGCGTAGCGGCGACCGTTGTCTTCGTCGTAGACGAACGGCGATCCGTAGTTCGGTGCGAACACGGTGTTGTCGCCGCCGATCTCGACGCTGTTGAGTGGGTTGCGAGCGTGCTGGGTGTACTGACGCGGCGCCGAGTCCTGCACGATCTTGCGGCACAGCCCGCGTTGGAAGCGCACACGTTCGCCGTCAACGTCGGCGCCGGCATTGCGCCACATCTCGAGTGCCGTGGGGTAGTTGCGGAACTCGATGCCGACCTGCTCGAGGATGGTGTCGGCGTTCTCCTCGATCTGATGCAGCTGTTCGTCGGTGGCGATCTCGAACGGGCGGATCCTGCGCGTGAGGTACTTCGGGGTCGGCACCGCGTGTTCGGCACGGCTCGCCGCTCGTCCGGCGCGACCGCCTGAGCGTCGCCCCCGTCGTTCTTCACTCATCGCGCACCCCCTTGAACGGACGTCAGCGTGACGTCAGCGGAAGTTCCATAATGTGGAACTGTTTCATATTACAGAACTCGCCGTGCCGCGCTGACACGTTCTCGAGGCTCGGCGACAATCGATCGGGGGTGGGGTTTTCCCCACCGTCAACCAGCCGGACGGCAGGCGTGTGCGGCGATCGGCCGTTCATCAAGATGGACGCATGGACAGCACGACATCAGCTCACTCATCGACCTATTCTCCCGGACCGCCTCCAGGCGCAGCGCCCGAAGTTCCGATGGCTCAACACGCCAGCCGACCACGGCGCACGCGTTCGCCGCTGCGCATCATCGCCATTCTCATCGGCGCCGTGATGTTGCTGTTCGGTGCGAGCGTCGCGGCGGGCGGCGGGTTGATGCTCGCCGGGCAGGGGATTGCCACCGACGACGACGGGTACTTCGAGGCGCCGACTGAACGAATCGAATCGGACGGCGTCGCGGTCATCTCGGACGAGATCGACCTCGACATCGAGTCGAACGACGAAGAGTGGTTCTTCAACTGGCTCGATGTGGACGTTCGCCTCCGTGTGAACGGCGCTGGAGCGAGTAACGACGTCTTCGTCGGCATCGCCCGCACCAGTGACGTTGCCGAGTACCTGAGCGGAGCCAGCCACTCGGTCCTCACCGATTTCGATCGAGGTATTCCGACCTACGACAACGTCGACGGCTCGACGTCGGTCGACGCCCCCGCCGACCAGACCTTCTGGGTAGAGCAGTCGTCAGGATCCGGTGAGCAGGAAGTGCGGTGGGAGCCGAGGTCGGGCCGGTGGTCGGTCATCGTCATGAACTCGGATGGATCCGCCGGCGTGGATGTCGACGTTGATGCTGGTGCGAGGTCAGGGGCGATCACGCCGATCGGCGTCACCGTGTTGATCTTCGGTTCGATCACGACGCTGGCAGCAATCGGCTTGCTCGTCTTCGGAGCTCGTCGCCCACGTTCGCCTGGATCGCCAGGCGACGACGCGGCGCAGCCATTCACGCCTGCTCCGACCGCTCCGACGGCCCCGGTGTCGCCCATGCCGGCGCCTCCGACGCCGGTTGCGCCAGCATGGCCAGTCACGCCGACCGGCGCCGACTCGGCCCACGTCCTCGACGACGAGGGCGTCGACTCCGAGGTTGCTGATGACGGGGCCGATGAGGACGAGGTCGCTGACGAAACCGACGGCGAGCGCGAAGACGCCTTGCTGAGCTCGCGTTGACTCAGCCGGTCGGGCGGCGACGGCGACCGGTTCGCTGCCGCCCGCCGGTTGCTTCGACCTTGGCTTGCGCGGTCGGGAGCTCCGTCTCGGTGGCCAGGTGCGGTGTGGGTTCGCTGGTGTGCGGGAAGCCCATCGCATTGACGAACAGCTCTTGGAACCGAGGTTCGAGCGCCGTTTCAATCTTCTCGACGCGACGGACGGCGTCCTCGATCTCCGCTCGCTGTGCAGCTGAGACCAAGGCGCGAACCGCGCCGGCACCAGCCGCGTTGCCGACCGATGCAACGCGGTCGACCGGGACGTCGGGGACGAGACCGAGCACCTTGGCGTAGAGCGGATCGATGTGCGCGCCGAATGCGCCGGCGAGGCGAACGGACCCGATGGTGCTCGGGTCGGTGTGGCCGGCATGCTCGCAGAGCAGGTCGATGCCGGCGCGAAGTGCCGCCTTTGCCAACTGGACTGCTCGGACATCGTCTTGAGTGACGTTGATGTTCTCGGCGAGGTCGGTCGCATCGCCGTGCAAGCGATACGAGAACGTTCGTCCGTCGGAGAAGACGCGGTCAGTCTTGGTTGCACCGTCGGAGCGAACCGTGCCGTCGATGTCGATGAGGCCAGCGAGGAACAGTTCACCCATCACCTCGATGATCCCGGAGCCGCAGATGCCCGAGATGTCGAGCTTGGCGGTGTCGTCCGCGAAGCCAGGGTCGTTCGACCAGAGGTCGGATCCGATCACCTTGATCCGAGGTTCGAGGGTGTCACGGTCGATCCGTACTCGCTCGATGGCGCCTGCCGTTGCGCGCATGCCGGCGGAGATCTGGGCGCCTTCCAACGCGGGGCCGGTGGGTGAGGATGCGGCCAACACGTGCTCGGCGTTGCCGAAGACGATCTCCGCGTTGGTGCCGACGTCGACGAGGAGTTGCAGGTCGTCGGAGCGATGTGGTCCTTCGGCGAGAATCGCGCCAGCGGTGTCGGCACCGACGTGGCCTGCGATACAGGGCAGGAGGTAGATCTGCGCGAACCGCGCGTCGAGTGCGAGTTCGTGTGCCGGCACGATCACTGCGGAGTCGGTAGCGAGGAGGAACGGCGCTTGGCCGAGCGGCGTCGGGTCGATGCCGAGGATCACGTGATGCATGATCGGGTTGCCGACGATGGTCATGTCGAGGATCGAGTCGCGTGTGACCGCCGGGTCGTCGATGTCGTCGACGAGTGCGCCGATCATCTCGTCGAGTGCAGTGCGGATCGCTCGGGTGAGTTCGACGTCGCCACCTGGATTCATCATCACGTACGACACTCGCGACATGAGGTCGTCGCCGAACCGAATCTGGGGGTTCATCACGCCCTGCGTCGCCAGCACCTCGCCGTTCGTGAGGTCGACCAGGTGGCCGGCCACCGTGGTGGAACCGACGTCGACGGCGATCCCGAGTGCTCGGTCCACATACCCCGGGTAGACCGCGCACACGTGGTGGCCGTGGCGCACGGCGACCGTGATGGTATTCCCGCCGAGCTTCGCCGCATCGGAGATGAGCGGCAACACGGCGGCGTCGAGGCGCGACATGGTGACGCCGTACTCGGCGGCGAGGTGCTCGGCGATCTGCTCGCTGAGGCCACGGAGGTCCGAGCTGAGTTCGGCCTTCTCCAGTTCGATGTAATGCAGGCGTACGAGCGGATCGATCTCGATGTCGCCGACGTCGACCGACTTGCGCACGACTTGCTTGTGCACCTGGCTGGCGGCAGGAATCTCGACGACGACGTCGCCGCACACCTGTGCTGCGCAACCGAGACGTTGGCCGTCGCCAATCGGTCGGCGACCGGTGTATTCCTCTTCGGTCGAACCCCACTCGGTCAATGCGTCGGCGCTCGACTCGATCTGCCACTTGGAAAACGACCCGACCGTCGGCGTGATCTGGCAGCGACCGCACAGGCCGCGCCCGCCACACGTCGAGTCGAGGTCGGCCCCCGCGGTGCGCGCCGCGTCGAGCACGCTGGTGCCCGCCGAAACGGTCACGCTCAACCCCGACGGGGCGAACACGACTCGATGCTGTTCGGTCATGAGCCTTCGACGCGAGCACGACGGCCGCCGCGACGCTTTGGTGCGCCACCGCCACCCTCGGCGGAGCCGCTGGCAGTCTGGCCGCCCTCGCGGTTCTCGGAAATCCACGCGCCGCAATCCTGGTCGTGGCCCATCAGCACGTCGGCGGCCTTCACGGCAGCCTTCACCTCTCCGTGGAGTGGGCTCATGATCGCCGAGGTCATGCCGTTTGAGATCGCCATGGACAAGAAGGTGCCGGTGATGACGTGACGGTTCGGCAGACCGAAGCTGACGTTCGATGCACCACAGGTGGTGTTGACCTTGAGTTCGGTTTGGAGGCGGCGCAGGAGCGTGAACACCTGCCGACCCGCCTGCCCCATCGCACCGATCGGCATGACCAGCGGGTCGACCACGATGTCGGATGACGGGATGCCGTGGTCGGCGGCGCGGTTGACGATCTTCTGGGCGACTGCGAAGCGCACGTCGGGATCCTCGGAGATGCCGGTCTCGTCGTTGGAGATCGCGACGACGGCGGCGCCGTACTTCTTGACCAGGGGCAGCACTCGTTCCATCTGCTCGTCTTCGCCGGTCACCGAGTTGATGAGCGGCTTGCCCTGATACACGGCGCAGCCGGCCTCGAGTGCTTCGACGATCGATGAGTCGATCGATAGCGGGACGTCGGTGACGGACTGGACGAGTTGGATCGCCTGCGCGAGCAGCGCCGGCTCGTCGGCGAGTGGAATACCTGCGTTGACGTCGAGCATCTGAGCGCCTGCTGCGACCTGCGCAATGGCGTCAGCGGAGACTCGGTCGAAGTTGCCTTCCTTCATCTCCGCGGCGAGCAGCTTGCGGCCCGTCGGGTTGATGCGTTCACCGATCATGACGAAGGGGCGGTTGAAGCCGATGACGACTTCCTTGGTGGCGCTGCTGATGATGGTTTCGGTCATGACGGGTCGCTTTCGGATGAGTCGTCGGTGGTGATGGTGTCGGTCGGGTCGGAGGTGGCGGGTGCTCGGCCGTCGCCGGCTGAGGGTTCGAGCCCGCCGTTCGCCACGAGTGCTTCGACGCGTTCGCGCGGGTAGTCGCCTTCGATTCGTGCGCAGAGCTGATCGAGTTGTGCAGCGAGGTCACCCTCGCCGAGCGGTTCGGATGATGTGCGCCACTGCTGAACGTAGTCGTCGGTCGACGTGAGCCCGGCAACGGCGGCGGCTCGATCGATCGCGTGTTGGAAGCGTGCGTGGAGCAGCAGCTTGCTCTGCTCGTCGCCGACGCGGGCGGTGAGCTGCGCGGGGATGTCGCGCCACGAGATGGTGGAGACCGCAGGTTTGCCACCGCGGCGCCGGCCGCCGCGTCGCGCTGTTTGGCGCTCGCGGAGCTCACCCTGGTCGGGACCGAGGTCGGGGCCGGGTTGGGTGATGTCGTCGTTCATGTGGGTGCTCCTGAGATCTGAACCATCGTGGTTTCGAGTTCGCCGTAGCCCGTTCGTTCGACTTCCATCGTCAGTCCGAGACGTGCGGCGGCGGCTTCGGCACGCTCCACGAGGGACGGGTCGTCGGTTTGGGCGAGGTAGACGAGGCGGGTGTAGTTGCCGAAATACATCGACAACAGCTCGGGGTGCTGCTCGATGCCGAGACCTTGCCAGACGAGACGGTCGAAGTGCTTGACCAAGAAGTCGGTCAGGTAGAACGAGCCGAGCTCGTGATCTTGGATTTCGTCGAAGCGCGGCGCCGTGGCGAAGAACTGGTAGCAGTGCGCTCCGTCGAGCATCTCGACGCCTTCTTCTTCGCAAACCGCCGCCAGCAGGCCGCCGGTGCCGCAGTCCGCGTAGCCGACGAAGATGCGGTCGAACGATGCGCCGCTCGACCTGGGAGCTGCTTGTTCGAGCCGCACGTGGTCATCGACCAGGTCGACCGAGCCGAGATCGCTCCGCGCTGCGGTGGTCATCGTCGCGTCGACGGCGCGAGCGCGCGCTCGATGGATGCGAGCGCGCACGGCCTCAGGGATCTCCTTGGGTCGGTTGTGCAGCGCCGCGGGCAGACACTCGACGGTGACGTTGTCCAAACCGTTTGCCTGCGTGATCGCCTTCAACTCGTGCGCGAGCGCGCCGCAGGCGATGACGAGCGTGCTGGACCCAGCGGGCATCGTCAGGCGGTGACCGATGGGCCCGCCGGTTCAGCTCTGCCACGGCGTGCCGAGACGAGCTCTTTGGCCATCTCGGAGGCAACGGCGGCGTCGCGGCAGTAGGCGTCAGCGCCGATGGCGTCGCCGAACTCCTGATTGAGCGGCGCACCGCCGACGAGGATGATGTGGTCGTCGCGTCGGCCCTGTTCGATGAGCGTGTCGATGACGACTTTCATGTAGGGCATCGTGGTGGTCAGCAGTGCCGACATTCCGAGGATGTCGGGCTTGTGCTCGTCGAGGGCGGCAAGGAATTCGTCGACGTCGGTGTTGATGCCGAGGTCGAAGACTTCGAATCCTGCGCCTTCGAGCATCATGGCCACGAGGTTCTTGCCGATGTCGTGGATGTCGCCTTTGACGGTGGCGATGACGACCTTGCCGATGGGTTCGGCGCCAGTTTCGGCGAGGAGTGGACGCAGGATGGCCATGCCCGCCTTCATCGCGTTGGCCGAGAGCAACACCTCGGGAACGAAGAGGATGCCGTCGCGGAAGTCGTCGCCGACGA
>CALICC010000008.1 GCA_938049325.1 uncultured Ilumatobacter sp.
TTGTTCCGAAAGTACTGATACAGCGCCGGGCGTGACATGGCCGCCGACTCGGCGATATTGGCCATCGAGGTGCCTGCGTACCCCCGAGCCGAGAACTCCGCGACCGCGGCGGCATGGATCACGCTCCGCTTCGGGTCGACCGGTGAACCCACCGACGCACCAGCCGATGCATCAACTGTGACCTCCGACGTCATCTCGACAGCTTGACACATTTGCGAGAATATGTCAGCGTGGGAACCTGACACTTTCTTCTCAGAATGTCAGCTGCCCGCCAACCATCCACACCAAGGAGCACTGAACCATGACTCGACTCGGCTACCAGATCCCGAACTTCACCTACCCCGGCGCCGACCACGCCGAGATCTTTCCCAGCGTCGTTGCACAGGCTCGAGCAGCCGAGGCCGCCGGCTTCGACCGCGTCTTCGTGATGGATCACTTCTACCAACTTCCTGGAATCGGTGCGCCAGACGAGCCGATGCTGGAGTGCTACACGATTCTCTCGGCGCTCGCCCAGCACACCGAGAAGGTCCGTTTGTCGGCACTCGTCACCGGCAACACGTACCGTCACCCCACGCTGCTCGCCAAGGCCGTGACGGCACTCGATCATGTCTCGGGCGGGCGCGCCACCCTCGGCATCGGGGCCGGCTGGTTCGAACTCGAGCACAACGCACTCGGCTACGAGTTCGGCACCTTCACCGACCGCTTCGAGAAGCTCGAAGAGGCGCTGCAGATCGTGATCCCAATGCTGCGCGGCGAGTCGGTCACCCTCGACGGCAAGCACTACCAGGTGAAGGATGCAATCAACTCGCCCGGTCCGATCTCGCAGATTCCGATCATGATCGGTGGAACCGGTGAGAAGAAGACGCTGCGCATGGTCGCGCAATACGCCGACGAGTCGAACCTGTCGAGCGGACCGATCGAGGAGATCCCGCGCAAGCTCGAAGCACTTGCCGGACACTGCGAGCGGCTCGGTCGCGACCGGTCCGAGATTAAGGTGACCAAGCTGCAGATGGTGTTGGTTGCTCCCACGATGGAAGAAGCCGAAGCTGACGTGCGCGAGATTGCAGCGGTCAAGGGCTGGAACGACGAAATCATCGACATGATCAAGACGATCCTGATTTTCGGCGACCCCGACACCGTCGGTGAACGCCTGCAGGCCTGCATGGACACCGGCATCGACGGCATGACCATCAACCTCGCCGGCAACGGCCACAAGACCGACCGCATTGGACTGCTCGGCGAAGTCGCACTCAAGACGGTGCCCCAGTGAACGACACTTCGAAGCCATCGCGTGTCTTGATCACCGGGAGCAACAGCGGCTTCGGGCGCCTCGCTGCGCTCACCCTCGCCGAGCAGGGCCACCACGTCATCGCGACGATGCGCGACGTGGCAAAAGGGACAGAGCTTCGGACGCACGCAGCATCCGGCGATCTCGCGATCGAGATTCGCCAACTCGATGTCTGCGACCCCGCCTCGGTTGCGGGTGCGCTGCACGACGCGGACGGGATCGATGCGCTCGTCAACAATGCCGGCTTCGAGGTGCAAGGCGCGTTGGAGACCATCGACGACGAGTTGATGATGCGCCAACTCGATACCAACGTGCTCGGGCCGCTCCGCACGATTCGCGCCGTGATGCCTGCTTGGCGTCGGCGAGGCCACGGTGCGGTCGTCAACGTCAGCAGTGTCGTCGGACGAGCAACATCGCCGTTCGGCGGGGCCTATGCCGCGTCGAAGCACGCGCTCGAAGCAATGTCGGAAGCACTTCACTGGGAAGCGTCGGGTGCGGGCATTCGGGTCCACGTGATCGAGCCGGGTCGGTTTCCGACCACGGACTTCGGGGCCAACATCATTCGACCCATCGGATGGGAAGGATCCGAACACGAGAGACGTTCCGCATCACTCCGCGAAGCGCTCGCCAGCCTCGACTCGAACGGGCCACAGAATCCACAGGACGTCGCCGACGCGATCGCACTTGCGGTCGCAGATCCGACCACACCATTCCGGACCCTGGTGGGCGACGACGCGAAACTGATCGTCGGAGCGAAGACCGCCATGTCGTTCGAAGACTTCGAGTCGGCGATGCGATCGACCATCAACTGGCACGACGAGCGACTGGCACGACGAGCCGTCGGTGGGGCGCTCCGGCGGGAGCCGCGGTGTGATCACGTTCTAGGTTGGCCGAGCGGTCGAGAAGCCCGGCCTGCACGAATTCACCATGAACAGGGAGCGTCAATGGAAGCCTTCAATCTCACCGGACAGGTCGCGGTCGTCACTGGCGGCGGACAGGGCATTGGCGAAGGCATCGCCAAGAGCCTGGCTGCGGCCGGGGCTGACGTGGTCGTTGCCGCTCGCCACGAAGACCGCATCAATCGCGTCGCTGACGAGATCAACGCGACCGGTGCGAAGGCGTTGGCTGTGGTCACCGACGTCACCGACGAAGCCGCACTCGTCAACCTCGCCGACGCAGCGGTCGACACCTTCGGCGGCCTCCACACGTGGGTCAACAACGCTGGCGGCTCGCCGGTTCGAGCCCCACTCAACGAGCTCACCAACGACGATTGGGACATGTGTCTTCGCCTCAACCTCACGTCCGTGTGGCGCGCCTCGGTTGTCGCGGCGGCGCGGATGACCGACGGCGGCACGATCATCAACATCTCGTCGCCAGCCGGTGACCGAGGCGTTCCGGGCAGTGGCCACTATGCCGCGGCAAAGGCCGGCGTGAACTCGCTCACCAAAACACTGTCGCTCGAGCTCGCGCCGAAGGTGCGGGTCAACGGGATCTCGCCCGGCTACGTCCCGACCGAAGTGATGATGACCGCACTCGATACCGACGAAGAAGCGCTCGAACAGATGGCGACGAAGCGCATCCCACTGCAACGGCTCGGCACCCCCGACGACATGGGCTCGACCGCCGTGTACCTCGCGAGCGCGGGTGGCAGCTGGATGTCGGGCCAGACGTTGATCGTCGCCGGCGGCCTGTAGCCGCTCACCCTCAAGAGAACTTGGTACGCGGGCGTTCGAGCATCACACCATCGACTTCGATGTCGACCTTCTCGTTGTAGAAGCACACCAAGCCAGCAATGCCGGCGGACTCGGGCAATGGCGTCCGGTAGCCCCACGCGATGTCGTCGTGGACCGAGTCGCCGACTGTGACCGACCAGTAGCTGGCCCACCCCTTGTAGGGGCAAGCAGTCTCCGATTTGGTTGCCGTCAACATGTCCATGCGGACGTCCGCCTTCGGCAGGTAGTACCGCGACGGCAACTCGGCCTCGAACAGAATCGACGGTCGGGCGGAGTCGGCGATGACTTCACCGTCGATGAAGACGCGCACGTGCTTCGACGACGGGAGCACGTCGATACGGACCTCGGGGCTGCGCGGATGCACGAAAACCTCAACGTCTTCCTCGAACCACGCGTCCATTGCCTCCCATTCGAAGCGGACGCGATCGCGCAACGCTTCGACCGGCGAGTCGAGATGCCGCCACGCCGCATTCGGGATCGTGCGACCGTCGACCTCGAGGTCGAGGCGTGTGCCTTCCCCGCGACTCGGCGACCGGAACGTTTCACCGTTGGGCACCAACGTGCCACGCACTGCGTCGACCGGGAAGTACCAGGCCGGATAGTACGGAATCTCCCAGGCAAAGAGCACGTCGCGCGAGTCCACCACGGTCACCCCATCGATCACACCTCGAATCCACTTCGGGTTCGGGCGAGTGCGGACGCGATCAGCCATCAGACAAGTGTGCTCGACGGCAACGGCGTCAGGCGTTCAGGCGATGTCACGCAACGCACGCCTCACCTTGCGAACGGTCGACGCGCTTCGCACAACACGGTCAGCAAGCTCAGGTGGCACGCCACGATCATCGGCGACCACGCGCAGCACGTGCTTGCGCTGCCGCTTCGTGCGCAGCTTCGACAGCACGATCGGGCTCGCGGACTCGGGTCGCACGACCACGACCGGGCCAGAACAGATTCCAACGCACTTCAACTCGGCCATTTCGCACTCGGCGTCGAGCGCTGCGCGCATCTTGGCGAACTCGGTCCGCTTCCTGCAGTCCTTGCCCGCGCACAGCGCGACCAGCGGGCGATCACGATCCGACGCCGCTGCGCGACCTGCCTTCTTCCGAGCGGACTCAGCCAATGGTGTAGTCCCGCAGCAGCTTGTTCATCTCGATGACGTGAAGCTCCTCGGCACCGATCTGCGACCTGGCGTACTCCTCGAGGTATACCGAGTTGTTCTCGGAGAGCAAGAGCAGCTTGCGATAGAGGTCGAGCGCTCGGCGCTCGTGAGCGATCGACTCACGCAGGATCACGTCGATCGCGTGATCGTGGGACTCTTCGATCGTTCCGATCCCCTGCGTCGGGTGTCCGCCGAGTCCGGTCAGGATCTCACCTGCCTGTCGGGCGTGCACGAGTGATTCGTCTGCTTGCTCTTGCATGAACGCAACGAGCGGGAGCCGGTTCGGACCGGTGATCACCAACGAATAGTGGGTGTAGCGCACGACGCCAGCGAGTTCGGCGAGCATGATTTCGTTGAGCACCGGAATGATGTCCTCGGTGTCGATGAGTGAGTCGACCATGTTCGTGCAGGCTATCGCACCGCCGCCTGAATCGTTAAGTTCTCCTAACAGCGAAGGTCAGGCTTTCCACCCCAGAGGCGCCGCCTGGAGCGCCGCGCCCGCTCTGCCTCATGAGCCCGACGTGGCCGCGAACCGCTCCTCCACGACCAGGCTGATGTTCACGGTCACCTCGTCGTCGAACTCGCTCGACAACCGATCGGCCAGAATCTCGACGGCGGGAAGACCGTCGGTCGGTCCGACGATGACTGCGGTGACCACGCCTGCGTCGATCTCTGCGGTCACCAGACGATGTGCACTCTCGTCACCCAGCCACTCATCGATCGTCGATTCGACGGTGGACTGACGCAACGCGTTCGTCGCGATGTCGGCGCCGTTCAGCAAGAGCGCGCCGAGGATCAGCACGGCGGCGGTGCACGTGACAACCACAGCCGTTTGGACGCGGTGCTGATTCTCGGCCGCCCGAGCAATCGGGGTCACGCCGGTCAGGACGAATGTGATCCCGCCGACGAGCAAGATCGCGACCATGTTGGTCGCGAACAGCAACAGGGCCCCGTTCCCGGCCGACCAGTCCGCTTGGGAATAGCTGATGCCGACGACGGTGAGCGGCGGAACGAGCGAGATCGCGATGGCCACTCCGGGGAGCGAGTCGGACACGTCAGGTCGAGACAAGCCATACGCGCCCGCCGCGCCGGCAGCGACTGCGATGATCAAGTCGAGCGTGGTCGGACTGGTCCTCGCAAGAATCTGCGCATTGCTCGCGGTGTCGATCGTGGTCGGGGCGATGAGGCCGAGCAGCACACCGATACCGATGGCGAACAGAATGCCGCCGAACGCGACGAACGCCGAGCGAGTGAGGCGGTTCGGCCAACCCATGACGAGCGAGATCGCCATACCCATCAGTGGTGTCATGAGCGGCGCAACGAGCATCGCGCCAATGACCACGGCGGTGGATTCGGTGATCACCCCCATCGCTGCGATCACGGAGGCGAACCCCATCAACGCGAAGAACCTCACGATGCGCGTCTGCGTCGTCGGACCTTCGTACAGAATCTTGTCGTACAACGCCTGACGGGCATCGACCGACTTCGGGCGGTCGTTCAGCCACCCGGCGAGCAGTTCCGTGGTGCTCGCGTACGTCGCCGCTCCCTCGGTTCGAGCATCGAGCGACACCACCAAGACGACGCCCGACGCGACGATCCAACCCACCGCCGCGACCGAGACCATCGTCGAGATCACGGTGCTCGTCAGCCCGATCAACAACACGCCGAGTGAGCCGATCAGACCGAACACCGCCAGCTTGCCCATGTCTTTCGGGCGCGCCGTGAGTGCTCGGTAACCGCCGTGCACAGACTGTCCGACCAACAAGACGCCGACAAGCCGGCCAACGAACACGGTCGACTGATCTGGGTTCACGACGAGCAGAACTCCGCCCACGAGACTCGCAACGGCGAACAACGTCGTCAGCCACGCTCGAGCTCGAACGCGAAACTGTCCACCCAGAACCGTCATGGCCACTGCGACCAGGCCTGCTCCGATCAGGCGAGCCAGGATTCGGTCGCTCCGATTGGGCCAGACCAGGATGGCGACGCCGAGGACGACCCCAACGATCGCGCCGATGACGACCGGGCTGGTCAGCAGCTTTGCGTCGATGCGAGTCAGGCTGAACGGCGTGGTTTCGGTCCCGTCTTCCAACTCATCGTTCGACGTGATCGACTCCGCGCCAACGTGCTCGAGATGGTCGGTCATGGTGTGCTCCGTTCCAACTGCTGGCAGTCCACGCATCCCATCCTGTCGCACCTGAACCGCAACATCCCGGTCGTTCTGTCGCGCCAGCACACGAGGCACACCAACCTCGACAGACTGCTGCGCTCCTCGGTCAGGCGGTCCGCGTGCCGCGTTCGTGATCTGTCGATCGGCGGAGTGCGGCTCCGACTCCATCCGTGGCGATGGCCAACAGGATGAGCGCGATCACCACTCCGGTGACGGCGGCGAAGTCCCGTGCGGCGAGGTGGTCGCGTACGAGTTGGCCGAGCCCGCCGGCTCCGACCACCCCGATCACGATCGTCTCACGAACGATGACCTCGGCTCGGTAGAGCGACAACGAGACGATCCGCGGGAACGCCTGCGGCAGCACGCCGTAACCCCAGCGCGTCCAGATCGACGCGCCCGAGAGCACCGCGGTGCGCTCAGCGTCGACCGGTTGCGTTTCGATCGCCTCAGCAAACAAACGACCGAGAACACCCGCGTTGTACACGCCAAGTGCCACCGCCCCCGGCCAAAGCCCTGGGAACAGAATGAGGACGAACAAGAACGCCCACACGGGAGCCGGCACCGCCCGGAAGAGCAAGAGCACGAACTTGCCGACCACCCGCGGCAGCCACTCGAGCGGGCGTGCACCTTCAGCACGGGTCGACGGCCGACGGATCACGACGGCGCCAACCAACCCGACCGTGACACCGATGAGCAACGCAAGCGTCGCCAACGCGACGGTGTCGAGCGTTGCCGCCCCGATCTCCTGCCACCCGCCCGGGCCGAGCCGAGGGGACACCAGGTCACCGACGAATTGCGGCAAGCGTCGCCGCGTCCGCTCGTCCCAGAGGACCGACACATCGAGTTGCACCTGCCACACCGACCACACGAGCGCGCCGACAGCGACACCCGCCAACAGTCGCAGCGGTACACGATCGCGGGAGCGGCGTACCGTCGACGACACCGCGTCGGCGGCTCCGCTCAACAGCACGAGGGCGAAGATCAGCGCCCAGATCTCGTTGTAACGAAGCGACTCGAAGCTCAGGTCGAGTTGGAAGCCCAAGCCGCCGACACCGACGATGCCGAGCACTGCGGCGGAACGGATCGCGCACTCGAGTCGATAGAAGCCGTACGCAACGAACTCGGCGCGAACAAGCGGCGCGATGCCGTAGACCACGGCGGTCAGGCGCGTGGCGCCGGTTGCGCGCAGCGCGTCGAAGGCTCGACGATCGGCGTCGTCGATCGCTTCGGCGTACACCTTTGCCGTGACGGCGCCGAACGGTATGGCGATCGCCAGCACGGCAACCAACGGATCGAAGCCGAAGATCTGCACGAGCAGAAGTGCGATCAGGATCTCGTGCACGGCACGCGGCAGCGCGCCGCTCACGATGGCCAATCGACGCAGCACCGGCGAGCCGATCATGCGCCCGCTCAGCACCAACGAACCGCCCAATCC
>CALICC010000009.1 GCA_938049325.1 uncultured Ilumatobacter sp.
CCTGATCAACGCCGGGACGTATGTGTTCGAACCGTCGGTGCTCGATCTCATCACGCCGAACGAGCGGGTATCGATCGAGCGCGACACGTTCCAGCGCCTCGTCGAGGCAGGCTCGATGTACGGATACGCGACCTCGGACTACTGGATCGACGCCGGCGTGCCCGATCTGTATCGAGCGGCCAACCTCGATCTCATCAACGGTCAGCGGGTTGCCGAGTCGTGCGAGGCCATTGCCGAAGGTGCGCATGTCGACCCGGCTGCGACGGTCATGAATACGCTCGTCGGTCGCGGCGCCACGATCGAAGCCGGCACCACAGTGGTCGATTCCGTCGTGCTTCCCGGCGCGTTCATCGGTGAACGGGCCCAGGTCGAGTCGTCGCTTGTCATGGGCCGGATCGAGGCCGATGCAACCGTCAACGAGTGCATGATCGGCGCCGACGGCGTGGTTGCTGCCGGCGATCACGTCGCGTTCGACACCGTGCCGACCGTCGAGTGACGTCACCTGTCCCCGATTCTGCCTCGTAGTCTCCATTTCATGAACGTCGCGGTCATCGGTGGAGCAGGGTTCATCGGGTCCCATCTCACCGACCGGCTGCTGGCCGAAGGGCACGACGTCGATGTGATCGATGACCTGTCGACGGGCTCGCTCGCCAATCTCAGCGATGCGCGCAGTGCAGGCGCCTCCTCGGGGGCGACGGACGGCGGCGTCCTCAAGATCCATCACGTCGACGCGCTGTCGAGTGAGGCCAGCACGTTGCTCGGGATGCGACGGCCGGAGATCATCTTCGATTTGTCGCTCTTTCCGCGTGGCGATCGGTCGGCGAGATCGCAGGGCCGCGGGTTTGAACGAGCTCTGGCGACGATGGAAGCTGCTCAGCGTCACGGGGTCCGCAAGGTCGTGGCCGCGCTGCCGGCATCGTCGTTGTACGGGCAGCCCGGCGCATCGGCGCTCCCGGTCAAGGAGTCAGCCGTCGAACCGCGTGGCGTCCGCGGAGTTGCGGCGCGTGCCGTGATCGACCTCATGTCGATCTATCGAGAGCGAGACATGATCGAGTTCTCCGCGCTTGCACTCGGGGCGGTGTACGGGCCTCGCCAACGTGCTGATGGTGGTGTGGTTGCGGCGATGCTCGAGGCGCACGTTCAGGGGGCCGCGCCGACGATCGATGGCGACGGGCGCCAGACCCGCGACTTCGTGTTCATCGATGACACGGTCGACGCGTTGGTGCGCTCGGCTGAGCGGGGGAGTGGCTTGATCATCAACATCGGCACCGGTGTCCAGACGTCGATTCGTGACCTCTGGGCGCGGATTAGCGCTGGCGGTGGTGAGACGCCGCTCGAAGGCCCGCCACGGCCCGACGACGTCCCGCGCTTCGCCGTGTCGCCGGTCCGAGCACGGATCCACCTCGGCTGGTCGCCCTGGACGGGGCTCGACGATGGCCTTGCCCGCCTCCGACCCTGAGGTTCAACTCACGACAGCAGCCAGGGTCTGTTCGGCGAGGCCGCGGGCCACGTCAGGATCCGACATGATCGACGGTGTGACGACGCAGCGCATTCCTGCGGCTTCGACCTCGGGCGCGAGATCGGCGTCGACCGGATCGACGACGAGCACGGAGGCAATCGACCGGTAGAGCCGAGCGACACCGACCACGCTCGGGTCATGGCCGAGTTCGGCGAGCATCCGGTCAGCGGGACCTTTGAGCGCTGCGCCACCGACGATCGGCGAAACGGCGACGGTTC
This sequence comes from uncultured Ilumatobacter sp., assembly GCA_938049325.1. Lineage (GTDB taxonomy): Bacteria > Actinomycetota > Acidimicrobiia > Acidimicrobiales > Ilumatobacteraceae > Ilumatobacter_A. The sequence continues at coordinate 1,738 of CALICC010000009.1, forward strand.
GTTCGCGCCGTGTGGCGAGGAGGTCGTCGAAGCCGGTGAGTGCACGCATCGGCCCGATCGACACGAGTGGGTTGGACGGCGCGATGACAATCGTGGTGGCGTGCTCGATCGCAGCTCGAGCCGGGGACGACAGCGAGGCTGACCCATCGAAGCGGACGCTCGTGACCGGTACCGAGTGGCGGAGTCGGACGAAGTAGTCCTGGAACGACACTTCGCGAGGTTGGTCGCCGGCGTCGGGGTCGGCCGTGACGGTCACCATCGTCGAGAGTCGCTCGTCCGACATCGGCAGGACCGCCACCGGAACGTCCCAAGCGCGCCGGATCTCGTTGGTGACCTCGGTCAACGTCGCTCCTTCTGCGAGGCGAGCGGTGCGATAGAAGTGCGTTGCGAGGTCCTGGTCGCCCAGGTTGAACCACTGAGGGGCTGCGCTCGACCCGTCGGGGCGAATGGTGGCGTATCGGTCGAGTGCTCCCATCGCCCGCCACGTTTCGTCCACGAGCCCCCAGCCGCGCTCGGGGTCGATGGCTTCCGCAAGCGTGTAGACGATGGTGTCGAGGTCGGGCGAGATGGCGAGGCCATGCAGAGTTGTGTCGTCGCCGGTATTGACCACCGCGGTGATCTGGGTGGGATCGATTGCGGTCATCAGCGCTCGGATGAAGCGGGCGGCGCCGACGCCGCCAGAGATCACGGCGACATCGGGTTGAGTGGCAGGCATGGAGCTCATCGTTTCGTCGTTCGTTTCTTCGTCGTTCGGTGTGCGTCGTGCGGGCTATGGATGGCGGTCACCCGGTCAGGACGACGCCAGGTTGCGGTAGAGGTCGCTGAGGGCGGCGGCGGTCGAGCTCCAGCTGAACCGCTGAACGTTCTTGCGCCCGGCATCGACGAGCTTGGTGCGGCGTTGATCGCTGGTCACGACACCGAAGAGGTTGACAGCGAGCGCGTCGGCGTCTCCCGGCAAGCTGAGTAATGCCGCCGATCCGGCCACCTCGGGAATCGAACCGGCCGAACTGGCGACGACGGCAGTTCCGGCGAGCTGCGCCTCGAGCAGGGGAAACCCGAACCCTTCATCGAGAGACGGATACGCAAGCACGTCGGCGTTGTGGAGTAACCATGACTTCTGCGGTTCGCCGACGGATTCGAGGCGACTGACTCGGGTGCGCGTCGACGTGGGGAGGCGGTCGATTGCCGCGGTGAGCGCGGTTTCGTCGTCACCGGGTCGTCCGGCGATGACCAAGCGCACCGTGGGGTGCTCGTCGCCAAGACGTTGGAACGCTGCGATCAGCATCGGCAGGTTCTTGCGGCGCTCGACCGTGCCGAGCGCCAGCACGAACGGGTCGTCGACGAGTTCGGCACCGAGACCGCTGGGGCGACGGCTTGGCGGTTCCGTCGTTGGCGGCGGACCGAGATGGATGGTCGTCACTCGGTCCGTATCCAGCAGCTCGAGAGCAAGATCGGTGGTCGCTTGCGACGACGTGACCACGCTCGCACCTTCGCTCACGGCTCGCCGCAGGAGATCTCCGGCTCGTCGAACATCAGGATTCGCATCGTCGGGGTGCTGGAGAAACCAGCAGTCATACACGCTGACCAGGCGTTTCGCGCGCGCCGGCGGAACCACGTAGTTCGTCCCGTGCACGATGTCGGGGTGACCCAACCACCGATCCATGCGGGGCGTCGACGAGCGACTCCACCAGCGGTGAGCGAACGCAGCGGGCAGCGGGAGCCTGCGTTGCGTTCCCGTCAGTTTCGCTCGTGTCGAGAGCACGTACGGCAACAGCTGGACGTCGGCGGAGGTTTCGAGCGCATCGATCGTCCACGCGACCGCATTGCCGATTCCTGTGCGAGGGCCGTGGAGCGGTCCTGCATCGATCGCCACCTGCACCACGGCATGGAGCGTAGCGAGCCTGGCGAGCGTGGGGAGGGGGCCTCCCGATGCGCATTGTGTCGCCCTCGCGCGGCCCCGGTGAGCTCTATGGGTGACGCCGGGCGCTCCCCCTAGACTCGCCAGCTATGCCACGTGCCTTCATCACCGGGATCACCGGACAAGACGGATTCCACCTCGCCGAATTTCTGCATGGCAAGGGTTATGACGTGTACGGGATGGTGAAGGGGCAGAACAACCCGCGAGCTGCCAAGTTGCAAGAAGAACTTCCGTTCCTCGAGCTGGTTCCCGGAGACCTCGCCGACCTGCCGTCGCTGGTTGCGGCGCTCCAGATCGCACAACCCGACGAGGTCTACAATCTCGGCGCCATCAGCTTCGTGGCGCTGTCGTTCTCACAGGCTGAACTGACCGCCAACATCACGGGCCTGGGCGTGCTGCGCATGCTCGAAGCAATCCGCATGGTCGGCGGAACACAGAACAACCCGATCCGCTTCTACCAGGCGTCATCGTCGGAGATGTTCGGCAAAGTCCGCGAAACTCCGCAGACCGAGCTCACGCCGTTCCACCCGCGTTCGCCGTACGGCTGTGCGAAGGTGTTCGGCCACGACATCGTCGTCAACTACCGCGAGTCGTACGACCTCTTTGCCTGTTCCGGCATTCTGTTCAACCACGAGGGTCCGCGCCGCGGTATCGAGTTCGTGACCCGCAAGGTCACCAACGCCGCTGCTCGTATCAAGCTGGGTCTGCAGCACGAGCTGGTCATGGGAACACTCGACGCCAAGCGCGACTGGGGTTACGCCGGTGACTACGTCAAAGGTATGTGGATGATGCTCCAGCAAGACCAGCCTGACGACTACGTCCTCGCTACGGGTGAGACGCATTCGGTCGAGGAACTCGTCGAACTGTCGTTCAAGTCGGTCGGCATCGACGACTGGCAGAAGTACGTGCGCCAGGATCCCAAGTTCTACCGACCCGCCGAAGTCGACTTGTTGATCGGTGATCCGACCAAGGCGAAGGAGCAGCTCGGGTGGGAGCCCGAGGTCGACTTCCCGACGCTGATCGCGATGATGGTCGAGAACGATCTCAAGCTCGAAACCGCCAAAGCCAAGAAGTAGAGCCAGGAAGTAAGCCGAGCGGTACGGCCAAGCAGTTCCCCGGGCGGATTCGCCGCTCCTGCTTCGTTCTGGTCTTCCGTCGGTTTTCCGACGCCGATGTGGACCCGAACGGCCCACGTGAGCGGTTGAGCGTGGATGTTTGTGTGCCAGGCCGACGAGCGGCGTCGTGGTGAACGACGTGGTTGGCTAACGCCGCGGCGATGTTGCTTCGATGATCGACCCCTGATCGGGCGGTACGCCAGCAGCGAGGCGAGCGCGCAGCGCGAACGAGAACGCGATCAACGCGGTGATCGACGAGAACAACAGACCGAGTTCGATTCGGCGGAACAGGTCGTCGCTCGCAAGCCACGTGACGAGCACGAACGTGACCACGCCGATGGCCCAACCGAGCGCAACGAGTGCGTGGCCCTTGAGTGCGATCACGGCTTGCCCGATCGCAAGCGCCATCATGTAGACCGCGCTGGCCAGTGCGAGCACGGCGAGGGTGCGTCCGCCGAGCTCGGCGTCGTACACGAGCTCGATGGCGATCGGCCCGAGAATGAACGCTCCGAGCGTGCCGACGACGCCGACGGCGACCACCACGATGCTCAGGCGTTTCATGCCGGCACGGAACTCGACGAGCTCGCCACGTGCAGCGAGTCGGCTGAGACCGGGCAGCAAGGCTGCCTGAACGGCCTGGAAGAGGAAGAGGGGAATGCGCGCGAGCAGCACCCCGTACGAGAAGCGGGTGACGAGGTCGTCTTGACCTTCGTCAGCCAGCAACGTCATCGTGATCGGGCCCGCGTTGAGCAGGGTTGCGGCGAACACCGAGCCGAGCAGCAGCCAACCGAGGTTTGGCGTGACCTCGTTCCAGCTTGCCTCGGAACCCTCATCGGTGAGCGGCTCGGCCGCGAATGGCTCGTACCCGTCGGGCGCGTTCACGACGGTGTCGGTGTGCAGTGTGCGCGGAATCGGTTTGAGAGCGCCGCGTCGCCACACGTAGGCAACGGCGAACAGTGGCGACATGGCGACGGCCATGCCGTAGGCGCCCGCCGCCTTGATGCCGATGACGGCGAGGACGACGCAGAGCAGAATTCGGATCACGCCGTCGGATCCCATGATCACCGCGTAGTCGCGGAACCGTCCGCTTCCCGAGCACACGCCGCGGGCGAGGTGTGCGGGTGCATAGGCGACGAAGGTGCCGACGAGTGCCAGCACCATCCACCAGTCGCCGTCGAAGTACGAGCTGGCGATCAACGGACTTGCGGCAAGAATCGCGATGACGATGACGGCGACGAGTCCCACGCCGAGCCGAACGATCTTCTGGATCACCGGACGCGTGCCGTCGCCGATCGCGCGGCGATGGGCGAGAGCTCGCCCGAGTTCTTGCTCGAGCGGCAGGAAGAAGCCGGGGGCGAGCGCGAATGTGGCGAACCACAACGACACGATCGGTTTGAACTCTTCGTCGCCTCCGACGGCGAGCGTGCCGACGCGGAAGAACGCGTAGGTCGCGATCCCGGCGATCAGCAATGCGATCCCGACCGGGAGCGTGCCGTCAGGGACGGGCAGGCGCGATCGAGAGGTTGATGCGTTGGGCACGGTGGACGAGTCGGCGGGCACGGTGAAAGTAGTGGTCGGCGCGTGGCCCTAGCGCCGAAGCTCGCGCTCGATCTCGCGTCGGCGAACCTGAATGCGCTGGTACGTCAACACGCCGAGCCCGACGGCGGTGTACGCGGCGTCCCGTGCCAGTCCGGTTGCGGTCGATGCTGCGGCGTCCCCGGTCTGCCGGATGGTCTTCACAGCGGGGGCGAGGTCGAAGTTGGTGAGATCGACCGAGGGGAACGTCGCCATCTCTACACGCTACCAACCACTGCGGCGTGCAAGGGAGTGACCTCTCGACGGGAGGCCGCGCCGCTAGCCTCGATCAATCGTGGAATCGGAGAGCCAACATGCGCCACCTGTGGTCGCCGTGGTCGTTGTTCACGAGCCAGGGGACTGGTTCGAGGAGACGATCGATGCGTTCGCAGACCAGGACTACCCGAACCTTCGCTTTCTGTTCCTGATCGCCACGACCGAGGCAGACGCATCGAGCGCGGACCACGTCGAAGCCATGGTCACCGATCGGCTCGAGTCGGCGTTCGTGCGTCGGCTCGACGGCAACCCGGGGTTCGGCGTTGCTGCGAACGAGGTGTTGCGCTTGGTCGAAGGTGCCAACGGCTTCTTCCTCTTCTGCCACGACGACGTCGCGCCGGACCCCGCAGCCATCCGAGTGATGGTGGAAGAGATCTACCGCTCGAATGCGGGCATCGTCGGACCCAAGATCGTCGAGTGGGATGACCCCGGCGTATTGATCAGTGTCGGGCTCGGCGCCGACCGGTTCGGCGAGATCGACGAAGTCGTCGAGCCCGGCGAGGTCGATCAGGAGCAGCACGATGGCGTGCGCGACGTGTTCGTCCTGCCGACGGCGTGCATGCTCGTTCGTGCCGACCTGTTCCGCGATCTCGGTGGGTTCGACCCCGCCATCGACTTCTACGGCGAAGACCGCGAGTTGTGTTGGCGCGCCCACCACAGTGGAGCGCGAGTCGTCGTCGCCCCCATCGCACGCGTCCGCCATCGTCGCGAGCTGGAGTCGCGACGCCCAGACCTGCGCCACGCTCGCATCGAGGCTCGCAACCGTCTTCGCTCGGTCGCCACGTTGACCGGTGCTGCCCGATTGCCAGGACGCTTTCTCGAACTCCTCGTGTTGACCGTTGCCGAGCTCGTCGTGGGACTCTTCACGGGCCGCTTCCGTCAGGCAGCCGCGTCGGCGCAGGCATTTGTCGGTCTGATCCCTCGAATCCCGTCGATCATCAGTCGTCGCAAGGCCGTGGCGTCGTGTCGGCAGGTTCCCGAGCGCGAGGTTCTCGGTCTGCAGCAGCGCGGGAGTGCCCGCCTGAGCGCCTTTCTCCGGAGCCGCGAGCTGGTGTCGGCACCCACGGTCGGGACGCGTCGGTGGCGCGAGAGCACCACGGCCCCGGCGATTGCTTGGATCGTTGTGCTGGCGCTCTTCGTGCTCGGAAGCCGCAGTTTCTTGTCGGGTGGTGTGCGTGAGGTCGGCGAGTTCTTGGCGTTCCCCGAGAGCCCACGCGACCTCTTCAGTGCGTATCGCAGCGGCTGGAACGGCAACGGCATCGGTGGATCGCTGCCCAACCCGACCGGGTGGGGCGTCTTGTCATTCCTGTCGTTCGGCACGTTGTTCCGGATGGGGTTGCTGCACACGGTGTTCATCCTCGGATTGTTCGTCGTCGGGCTGATTGGACTCTGGAAGTTGGCGACCGTTTTCCCGTCGACGCGGGCGCGGATCGGCGCGCTCGTCGTGTACGCCGCGTCACCACTGGTCGCAGGTGCGTATTCGGTCGGCGCACTCGATGTACTGATCGCATATGCGGCGGTGCCGTGGATGGTGCACACGCTGCGTCGAGCCGTGGGCCTCGAAACTGCCGACCCCCGTTTAGCTCAACGGGACCTCATCGACGGTCTGGTCGAGCTCTCGTGGGCCGAGCGGCTTCGTCGAACGCTCCAGTTCGCCATCACGGTCGGTCTGGCTACTGCGTTCGAGCCGATCATGTTCTTCGTCGCGCTGTGGATCGGCGTGCTCCTCGCGATCGGGACGCTGCTCGCGTTTGCGCCGTGGAAGACGGGCGTCCTGTATCTCGGCGTGACGGCGGCCGGTGGGACAGTCGCCGCCCTCCTGAACCTTCCCTGGATCACGTCGTGGAGTTGGGCTCGCATCGTTGGGCCGTCACCGATTGGGGACCCGGCTCGCGGCATCGTCGATCTCGCGTCGTTCCAGATCGCGCGGGTCGACTTCGCGGCGCTCGTGTTCGCCTGGTTCGTTCCCGTCGTCGCGGCGATTCTGCTTGCACGCACGTGGCGACTCACGTGGGCCATTCGCTCAGCAGCTCTCGTCGTCGGTTTCGGTGCACTCGCCGTGTTCGGCGATCAGGGGCGGTTGCCGTTTGCGTCGCCGACCGCTGGTGTCCTGCTGGTGCCGGTTGCGGTCGGCCTCGCCATTTCCGCCGCAGCGGCGCTTGCCGCATTCGACCTCGATGTGCGTGGCGAATCATTCGGCTGGCGACAGCCGCTCGGAATTGCCGCGAGCTGTGCGATCGTGATCGGGGTCGTACCCGGTGCGGTCAGCGTTGCTCCCGGCGACTGGGGAGCCGCGTCGACTCCGATTGCCTGGCAGATCGAAGCCCAGCTTCCTGACGTTCCGCTTCCTGACGCTCTCGAAGAAGGCGGCGACTACCACGTGCTTCTCCTCGGCGACGCTCGAGTCTTCCCGGTGCCAGGCACGGAATATCGCAACGGCGTGTCGTTCGCAGTGATGTCCGACGATGATCTCGACGTGCGGTCCCGCTGGGCGTCCACCGACGAGGTCGACGAGGCGATCACGATCGCGCTCGACCAGATCGCGCTCGGTTCGACGCAACGAGCCGGCCGCCTGTTGGCACCGCTCGGTATCCGCTTCATCGTGGTGCCATTGTTCGACGGCGTGGTGTCCACGGCGAATGACCCGCTCGAACCTCCCTTCGGCCTGGTCGAAGCTCTCGACGAACAACTCGACATCGCGAGTCCGCTCAGCCTGTCGACGTTCGAGTACTACGAGAACACAGCGTGGCTTCCGACCTACTCGATGTTGTCAGGGTCCTCGGCTGAGGCGAGCCGAACCGCGGGCAACGACGCACTCGTGCGCGCCGATCTCACCGATGCCAGCCCGATCTTCGTCGGTGCTGACCCGAAGGCGTCCGCAACCGACACCGTCAGCGCTGGTGTGGTCCACTTGGCAGTCCCGTTCGACGAGAACTGGAAGCTCGAGGTCGACGGTCAACAGGTGCCTGCTCGTCGAGCGTTCGGGGTGACCACTGCGTTCGACGTTGAAACAGGTGGCACGGCGACGCTCTCGTACGAAACGCCGGGGGGCCGCTCGCTTGCGCTGGCGTTCCAATTCGTCCTGTGGGCATTGGCGCTGTTCGGTGCAGCGAGCGTGAGCATTCCGCTGGCGCGCCGGAGCGGGCCGCTGGTGAGCGATGAAACGCTCATCCGGTTCGACCCTGAGATCGACGGCGGGTTCTTGGATCCGGTCGACGCCGGCGAGGCCGGTGGCGCATTGCTCGACCCGGGGCTCGACATGACGGGCCAGATCGCTCGAACGGCAGCGATGGCTGACGATGATGATGACGGCGGAGACCTCGTCGACGTCGTTGCCGATGCTGGCGAGCTCGATCACCTGCCTTGGGGCGATGACCCGGCGGCGGGTGAGCCGCTGAGCGACATCGAACGTCTCGACGCAGATGCCGGCGCGCTTCGCGACGACCTCTTCGACGAGCACGGCGACGACGTTCCTGTCGACAGCGACCATGACGAGGAGGCAGGTTCGTGAATCGCCGCTCGGTTCCCGCATTGCTGCTCGTCATCCTCGGGCTCGCCGGACTGGTCGTGGTCGGTCGCGACGCGACAGCGCCACAGCCTGCGTTCTTCGCCAACACCGGGGGCACCTGGATGCCGGCGGTCGGAACGTCGGGGTCCTTGACCGGAAGCTGGTTCTGTCCCGGCGTTCCCACCAGCGGGCTCGACGACGTCGGCGGCTCGGTCGTGGTGTCCAACCGCGACGCCGCGCAGATCGTCGGTCGGTTCCAGGTGCTCACCGAGAACGGCGTGGTGGCCGACGAGTCGTTCACCGTCGACTCGTGGTCCCAGGCAACGCTCGACGTCGATGCCCGCGTCGACGATGCACCGTTTGCCAGTGTGGTGGTCGAGGTCGAAGGTGGCGGCGGCTTGGTCGAGCAGATCGCCGAACACCCGCTGGGTGACTCGGTCGCTGCGTGTTCGAACCAAACCTCCGCCAACTGGTACCTCGCCGACGGATTCACACTTGATTCGAGCAACGAAACGCTCATCTTGTCGAACCCGTTCGACGAGTCGGTGGTGGCGGACCTGAGGTTCTCGACCGAAGGGCGACAGTCCGAACCCGGATTGTTCGAGGGGTTCACGGTGCTGCCTCGCTCCGTGCGAACGATCTCGTTGGGGGAACTCGCTCGCAACGAACCGATCATCGCAACGTCGATCGAAGCGAGAGCGGGCCGGTTGGTCGTCGGGCGCGCGCAGGAGTACCAGGGCGGTGGTCGATTCGGATTCGACGTGTCGCTCGCCGCGCCTGAGTTGCGTGACCAGTGGTGGTTCGCCGACGGTGAGCGCGCCGACGGGATCGAGGAGACCTATTCGATCTACAACCCGACCGACGAGGATGTCGAGGTCACGGTGTTCTTCGGTGGGCTCCCGCTGGCCGCAACAGGTGTGAATGAACGCGACCCGGTCATCGTGCCGGCGCGACGTGTCGTCGTGTACGACCCATACGCCACGGTTCCGTCTGTCGATGGTGTCGATGGTGCCGATGGCGCAGGTGATGACGTCGTCGACGAAGAGGCCGATGCCAGTGGGACCTCGACTGACGACGGCGGTGACTTCGTCGACTTCGAAGGGCCGAGCGTCGACATTCCCGACGGTCGACATGCCACGGTCTTCTCCACGCTGGCGCAACCGTCGATCGTCGTCGAACGCGTCATCACGCGTCCGAGCGACGGATCGATTGCCACGTCGACCGTGCTCGGCGCACCGCCGCGACCTGATGGTTATGTCGCGAACACGTGGCATATGGGCATCGGACCGGCGCAGCCGACCGAGGACGCCCTCGTCGTCTACAACATCGACCAGATCGATGCCACGATCACCGTGTCGGTCGTCGGCCCCGACGGTCCGTCGGTCGTGCCGTCGCTCGACCAGGTGACGTTGACGTCGGGTGGGATCACCACGATCGATCTCGTCGACCAGGACGTGCTCGGGCGTGAACTGATCGTGACGTCGACCAGCCGAGTATTCATCGAGCGCTCACTGCCGAGGAACAACGACCTCCCCGGACGCTCCGGGTCGTGGCTCTTGCCGTCGTCGGGCTGACTCGCTACGTCGTTAGCCTCTCGGTGTGACTCGATTGCTGATCGCCGTCGTCATCGTGGCGCTGGCCGCTGGTGTTGCGTACATCGTGCAACGGCGTCGAGTTCCCGACGCTCCGACCCAGCGTCGGTACTCCGTGCCCGAGCAGTTGGATCGGAATGATTTCTCTCGCCCGGATGCTCCATGGCTGGTTGCGGTGTTCACGTCCGACACCTGTGACAAATGTGCTGAGGTCGCCAGCAAGGCCGTCGTTCTCGAGACCGATGAGGTGGCTGTCGAGACCATTGACTTCGTGCGGCATCGTGACCGTCACGATCGCTACAAGATCGACGCAGTGCCGACGTTGGTGATCGTTGACGCTGCAGGCGTGACCCAGCGGAGCTTTCTCGGACCGATGTCAGCGACCGACCTGTGGGCGGCCGTGGCGGAAGCACGCGAACCGGGCTCGACGCCCGAATCGTGCGCCGAGCACTAGAGCACCGGGCACAACGAGATGCTCAGTGGACGATGATGTCGTCGAGGCTCGGTGCGCTCTCGCCCGACTCGATCATGCCTTGCTGAATCAACCGGGCGACGGTCGGGCCGTCGATGGTCTCGTGCTCGAGGAGTGACTCGGCAATCAACTCGAGGCCGCGGCGGTGACGTGTGAGCACATCGTGCGCGCGCTGCTCCTGATGGTTGAGGAGCTTGGAGATCTCCTCATCGAGCAGCTTTGCCGTGTCGTCGGAGTACTCCCGGCCTGAGCTCATGAGATCGTCGCCGAGGAACGTGGCCTGCTGGCTGCTCCAGGCTTGCGGGCCAACGCGATCGGACATGCCCCATTCGCGGACCATGCGCCGTGCGATTCCCGTTGCCTGTTCGAGGTCGTTCGCGGCGCCTGAGTTGAGGTGGCCGAACACGACCTTCTCGGCGACGCGGCCACCCATTGCCTTGCAGATGGTGTCTTCGAAGTACTCCTTGGAGTACGTGTGACGTTCTTGAGGGAGTGACCAAGTGACGCCGAGCGCCATACCGCGCGGCAGGATCGTCACCTTGTGGAGCGGGTCGCCGTTCGGCAACACCGTGGCCAACAGTGCGTGACCGCCCTCGTGGTACGCCGTGGCCTTCTTCTCCTCGGCCGACATGATCACTGACTCGCGCTGTGCACCGAGCACGACGCGGTCGCGGGCGTTCTCGAAGTCGATGCGCTCGATCTCCTTGGATCCACGACGCACGGCGACGAGCGCCGCTTCGTTGACGAGGTTCGCGAGGTCGGCGCCGGCCATGCCGACGGTGGCCTTGGCCATCGTGTCCATGTCGACGTCGGCACCGATGCGCTTGTCGCGGCTGTGCACTTCGAGGATCGCCTTGCGCTCGTTGGCTTCCGGAACCGGAACCACGATCTGACGGTCGAAGCGGCCCGGGCGCAGCAGCGCCGGATCGAGGATGTCGGGGCGGTTCGTCGCCGCCATGATCACGATGCCTTCGGAGGTTTCGAAGCCGTCCATCTCGGCGAGCATCTGGTTGAGCGTCTGCTCGCGCTCGTCGTGGCCGCCACCGAGGCCAGCGCCGCGCTTGCGGCCGATCGAGTCGATCTCGTCGATGAAGATGATCGCCCGTCCCATGCGGCGTGCCTGCTGGAAGAGGTCGCGGACGCGGCTGGCGCCGACGCCGACGAACATCTCCATGAAGTCGGAGCCGGTCACAGAGAGGAATCCGACGCCGGCCTCGCCGGCAACCGCACGGGCGAAGAGGGTCTTGCCGGTGCCGGGAGGGCCGACGAGCAGCATGCCCTTGGGCACCCGAGCGCCGATTTCCTTGAACCGTTCGGGGTAGCGCAGGAAGTCGACGACTTCGCTGATCTCCTGCTTGACGCCCTCGTAGCCGGCGATGTCGTCGAACGTGGTCGAGGGCTTGTCGGTCGTGTACGCCTTGGCCTTGCTCTTGCCGATCGACATGACGCCGCCCATTTGGCCGGACGCTCGGCGCTGCATCCAGACGAGGAAGCCGATGATCAAGAAGATCGGGAGCATGAACCCGAGCAAGTTGAGCAAGAAGTTGTTGCTGGGAGGCGTGAACTCGTAGTCGACGTTTGCATCCTTCAGCAGCTGCTCGTCGGCCTCCGACACGCCGCGTTCGCCACCACCGGAGGTGTTGTAGCGCTCTTCGTTCGTGCGCTCACCCGTGATCTTGCCGGAGCCCGTGTTGATGTCGGCGGTGGCGATGTTGCCGGCTTCGACATCGGCGATGAACTCGGTGTAGGTCAGGTCGGTGCCGTCGTTACTCGGCCAGAGACTGGGCACGAGGAGCGCGCCCAACGCAACTGCGGCGATGATCCACCAGCCCCAGCGAGGGAACCCGGTACGCGGCTCGGAGCCGCTGCCATCGGAGTTCTGGTGGTCGGATTCGTTCTTGTTCTTGGGTGACGACCGGTCGGACTTGGCGGGCCGGCGTTGACCCCGACCGCCGCCGGGAGGCGGTGGCGGTGGGGGAGGAGGCAGGTTGCTCATGGGCCAATGATACGACGCCGACGACGTATTGCCAGGTCGATGCCTCTCGAACGCATGTGTGAAACGCCACGCTCGGATTGGGAATACGCGGTATCCACCACGTCGCGCGTCCGTTCGTTTACCGTTTTCTTTCATGGCAGTTGGGCCCACAGAGACACCGCACGAACGCAAGCGCGAACTGGGCATGGACAGCCTGTTCGACCGCATCGCCAGCGAACTCGCCGAGAGCGCTGACAACGACGACACCACCGAGACGTGGCGACCGCCGTCGCCCGACGACATCTCCGGTGCCATGATCCTGCCCGGTTCGAAGAGCTGGCCGGCCCCCGACATCTCGACGCAGATCGAGCGGCCGTTGGCAGCAGATCGCCAATGCTCTCGCTCAGGCTGCTCGAATGCTGCTGCGGTCACGCTGAGCTATCACTACGGGCAGTCCCAGGTTTGGATCGATCGCCTGTGGCCCGAACGTGAGCCGCACATGTACGACATGTGTGAACAGCACGCCGAACGACTCTCCGTTCCGCGGGGCTGGCATCTCGACGATCGTCGTGGCAGCCGCCACGCAGCGCTCATCGCCGTCTGATCGCTCGCTGAGTCGCCCGTCTCAGTTTCGTTGGCGCCGGTAGCGTCCGATCGGTGCCCCAGACTTCAACGTCCGAGTGCCCGGTCGGGGCTCAGCAAGGCGTCTCGTTCTTCCTGGGCAGCTGGGTCGTTGCCGCACTCTTGTCGTCCTTCGTTGTGGCGGTGTTCAGCGGCGGCGCCGACGACGTTCCGATCGGCGTGCTCGCATTCTCTGCCGCCGTTGGCTGGACGGTGTATGCGTGCGGCGCGTGGTTGGCGTCGAAGCGAGCCGGATCCGGAGACGTTCGGTCGGACTTCGGTATCTCCGCGGCGCCGATCGACGCTGTCGGCCTGCCGCTCGGTGTCGCGGCACAACTTGCGCTCATCCCGCTGATCTACGCCCCGCTCAAAGCGTTCTGGCCCGACACGTTCGACGAGGCGGCGCTCACAGAAACCGCAGAAGACCTGGTCGATCGAGCCGACGGGGCGATGATGATCGTGTTGGCACTGGTCGTCGTGGTGGGTGCGCCGCTGGCCGAAGAACTGTTCTACCGCGGGCTCCTTCAACGCCCGCTGCTCGCTCGAGCGGCCTCCGGCCCGATCGTGGTGGTGATCGTGGTTGGCGTCGCCGTCGTGTTCGCTCTCATTCACTTCCGCCCGGTGGAGTATCCGGGCCTCTTCGGCGCTGGCCTGGTTTTTGGCGTTTGTGCATGGCGAACCGGGCGCCTCGCCATGTCGGTTGCGGCGCACGTCGCCTTCAACGCAACCGCATTGGTGATGGCGACGAGCGCGGTCTGATGATCCAAGGTTTCGTCGAGTGACCAGCCCTCGAACTCGTGGTTTGTCACAATGGGGATTCTGTGACGATGGACTGGTGCGATGACTGACGAACTGGGCGGACCGGGCGACCTGTCTCGCAACGAGCTCGACGAGACCGCTGGGCGCTCCGACGAGCACGTCGATGCTGCTGGTCGGCCTGATGTTGCCGAGGCCGGCGAACTCGCTCCGAGTCACGGCGACCTGCTCGTCGAAACGGACGCAGACTCTCCCGACGACGCGGGAGAACTGCTCGATGATGAGCTGACGACTGCGGTCGGCGACGGGGCCCTCGGCGCGCCGTTGCCGCTCGGACAACGGGTCACCGAGCGAGTCTTCCGCCGGCCGGTCCGGTGGTGGAACGAACCGTGGACCAACGAGCGCGCCATCAAGTTGCTCGTCACCGTGTCGGCACTCGTCGGCACCACGTTCGTCATGAGTCTGGTGGTGCACTTCAACCCGCTCAGCCCGGGCAGCGACCTCATCCTCGACAACACCACGCCGACCGGCGGCGACATGGGTGCGCACGTGTGGGCACCGGCGTTCTTGCGTGACCACCTGCTCCCGAACGGGCAGATCTCGGGGTGGACGATGGACTGGTACGGCGGCTTGCCGTTGTACCGCTTCTACATGGTCATCCCCGCCCTGATGATCGTGCTACTCGACGTGGTGCTGCCGTACGGCATCGCGTTCAAGGTCGTGGCGATGTCGGGGTTGTTGACCTTCCCCGCAGCATGCTGGGCGTTCGGGCGGCTCTCGGGTTTCCGTCATCCGATCCCCGAATTGTTCGCCTTCGGCGGAACGTGCTTCTTGCTCGACGAGAGCTTCGACATCTACGGCGGCAACGTCAAGTCGACCATGGCGGGCGAGTACTCGTTCTCGATTGCGTTGACACTCGCGATGCTCGGCCTCGGGCTGCTCTCGCACGGGCTGCGAACCGGCAAACACCGAGTCTGGGCGGCGGTCGTGCTGTCGTTGGCGGCCGTATCGCACGGCATCGTCTTGATCTTCGTTGCCGTCGCGGCAACGATCATCTGCCTGGTGTGGGTCGACAAGACCCGCCTGGTATTCGCGGTCACGACCGGCATCACGACGATTCTGTTGTCGGCGTGGTGGGTCGGTCCGTTCTTGTTCGGTCACGAGTTCATGACCGACATGAAGTACGGCTTCCGCCCGAACAGTTCGACCGACTCGTTCTGGGACATGTATTTCCCGCTGACCCCGGCGCTCGACATCTTGATCACGGCGCTCGCGGTCATCGGGTTCTTGTCGTTCATCATGCGCCGTCAGTTGACCGGCACCGCGCTCGGCCTCATCTGCCTGGCCGCGGCCGCTGGTGTCTGGTTCGCACGCGACAGTCTCCCGGTCATCGGGCTGCTGTGGAACCCGCGCATCTTGCCGTTCTTCTACTTGACTCGTTATCTCCTGATGGTCGCGGGAGCGCTCGAGCTGCTCACCTGGTTGTTCAATGCCGGCCGGGCTCGCCTTGCGAACAGTTCGCTCGACGCTCGCGACGGCAGCGTGGCGTTCGCCGCGATCGGCGTGTCGATTCTGCTCGTGTTCGGCTGGATGTACGAGACGCTGCCGTTCGACGGCCGAGTGACCGAGACGGAAGGCGAGCCAGCCGTGTACGCGTGGGGTCCGCTCCGTAAAGGCCAGGAGAGCGGCCGCGCGGTGGCCGATGGATGGACTCGTTACAACTGGCTCGGCTACGAAGGCAGACCGTCGTACCCGGCGTACGAGCATTTGGTCACCACGATGGGCGACATCGGCACCGAACGCGGGTGTGGCCGTGCGCTGTGGGAGAACAACGGCGCGAACAGCGAGTACGGCACCACGATGGCGCTGATGCTCCTGCCACACTGGACCGACAGCTGCATCGGGTCGATGGAGGGTCTGTTCTTCGAAGCCACGGCGTCGACGAATTACCACTTCATCACCGCGGCGGCGGTGTCGGAGAGTTCGTCCAATCCGGTCCGCCAACTCCGCTACACGAACAACGATGCCGACCTCGGCGTGCGGCACATGCGTGATCTTGGTGTGCGGTATCTCATGGTGCGTACCGACGCGGCCAAGGCCGAGGCGGCGACTGCGCCTGAACTCGAGTTCGTCGCCGTGTCGGGAACTTGGGAGATCTATCAGGTCACCGAGTCCGAGATCGTGGCGCCACTCGAGTTCCAACCCGTGGTCGTCGATCAAGCCGACGACGATTGGTACAAGCCGGGCGACGACCGCGAGCGAAACCTCGAACTCGGCACGAGCTGGTTCCAGAATCGCAACGAATGGCCGGCGGTTCCCGTCGATGAGGGCCCAGACGAGTGGCAGCGCGTCAGCGCGACCATCGCCGACGACCAGCGAGTTGAACCGTTCGACGACCAACGTCGCCGTGTGGACTACGTGCGACCGGACGAACCGGTGAACACGGTCGCGCTGCCTCAGGTCGATGTCAGCGATGTGGTCATCGGTGAACAATCGATCGACTTCACCGTCGACCAGGTTGGCGTTCCCGTGATCGTCAAGGTCAGCTACTTCCCCAACTGGCGCGTGACGGGCGCTGAAGGCCCATATCGCGCCGGTGCGAACCACATGATCGTGATCCCCACCACCAACGACGTCTCGATGAGTTACGACTCGCGTGCCGGACTCGACTGGTTCTTCTACTTCCTCACGGCGCTCGGTGTCGCGTTGTGCGTCCTGTGGCGCATCCGCGGTGATGTCGAGCATGCGGGACCCGTTCCCTCGTTCTCGAGCGTGGGTGCCATGCCAGCGCCGAGTGGAGCGGCCGTTCCATGGGCAGCGGAAGTCGCGGCAGTGAGTCGGGACGACTTCGATCCCACGATGCCGATCCAGTTCGCCTCACCCGAAGAAGAAATCGACGCCTTGTTGTCGAACGACTCGCTCGCGTCTGCACCCGATTCGCCCTTCGATTCGCCCGTCGACACGCTGTCTGATTCGCAATCGAAGTCACCAACCGATTCGCCAATCGATGCATCAGCCGAGCCGTCCGAATCGCCATCCGACACGTCGCTCGACTCAGCATTTGGCGCTTCGTCTGACTCTTCGCCCGATTCGCTGTTTGACCCGGACTGACTCGAAACCGACACCGACCTGACGTGTGATGCGGCTAGCGTCACGACCCGTCATGTCAGTCCTCGACCAGATCGTCAAGGCGTACGACATCCGTGGCACCGTGCACGATCAGCTCAACGCTGACGTTGCGCACGCTCTCGGAGTCGGATTCGCCTCCTTCATTCATTCTCAGCACGTCGATGCCGACGCTGCTCCCAGCGTCGTCATCGGGCGAGACATGCGTCCGTCCGGGCCGACGCTGGTCGAGGCGTTCACGCGCGGGTTGCTCGATCATGGGATCGACGTCATCGACATCGGATTGGCTTCGACGGACCTGATGTACTTCGCGTCGGGTGTCCTCGACATTCCTGGCGCGATGTTCACGGCGTCACACAACCCTGCGGGGTACAACGGCGTCAAGCTGTGCCGGTCGGCGGCACGGCCGGTGGGGGCCGATTCGGGGCTCGCCGACGTGAAGTCCGTGGCACAGGCGGTGCTCGACGGCAACGAACCGGCACCTCGGGGTCGCACCGGCACGCGAACCGAGCGGGCGATGCTCGAGGACTTCGTCGACCATGTGCTGACCTTCGTCGATCTCTCCGAGATCGGGCCGATGAAGGTTGTTGCCGACACGGCGAACGGCATGGGTGGCCTGGTGGTACCTGCGGTGCTGAGCCGGCTCGAGAACGTCGAGTACGAGATCATGTACCCCGAGCTCGACGGCACCTTCCCGAATCATCCTGCCGACCCGTTGCAGCCGGCCAACCAGCGCGATCTGCGCGCTCGGGTGGTCAGCGGTGGGTTCGATGTCGGCCTCGCCTTCGATGGCGATGCCGACCGCGTGTTCGTCGTCGACGAGACGGGCACAGGGCTCAGCGGCTCGACGACCACGGCGATTCTGGCCGCAGCAACGCTGCGTCAGCATCCCGGTGCCACGATTCTGCATAACCTCATCTGCTCGCACGCCGTCCCCGAAGTGGTCGAGGAGCAGGGTGGCGTTGCCATCCAGACGCGGGTCGGACACTCGTACATCAAGCAGGTCATGGCCGACACCGGCGCGATCTTCGGTGGAGAGCACTCGGCGCACTACTACTTCGCCCGGAACTTCAACGCCGACAGCGGGCTCATCGCTTCGCTGATGGTGATGGCCGAGATCGGCCGATCAGGACACAAGCTGTCCGAACTGCGCGTCCCGTTCGAGCGGTACTCGTCGAGTGGGGAAATCAACACACAGGTCGATGATGCCGCAGCCGTGATCGACCGAATCAGCGGCGAGTTCGCCGATTTCCCGCAAGATGACCTCGACGGGTTGAGTGTCGACTGCGGCGATTGGTGGTTCAACCTGCGGCCGTCCAACACCGAGCCTTTACTGCGCCTCAACCTCGAAGCGGCGAATCGCGACGCGTGTGACGAGCGAGTGGCTCAGCTCCTTGCCCTGATCACCACGTGACCACTGCTCACGCGGAAGGTCGCAAGATGGCATTCTGTCTGCGAGAATCTTGATCATGTCGTTGTCGCCCGATCTCCTCGCCATCCTTGCCTGCCCTGAAGACAAGGGTCCGCTGTTCTACGTCGCGGACGACGAGGTGTTGTACAACGCTCGCCTGCGACGATCGTATGAGGTTCGCGATGGCATCCCCGTGATGTTGATCGACGAAGCGACCGCAGTCTCCGATGCCGACCACGATCGCCTGATGGGTGTCATCGAGTCGAAAGGCATCGCGCCGACGTTCGAGGGCTCATAGAAGCCAGTTGCCTCGGCGCCGTGCGTCGGCATCCCACCGAGAAGCTCCTCAAGTCGGCCAGACTTTGTGCCGAAGATGAATGCACGCCGATGTCACCCGGTGACCTTGGTGTTAGAAAATTTTCCCAGCGACCGCCTCTTATATGACGAATGGGTTACGATTGAAGATGATGATCTCGACAACGTTGTTTCGACGGGGTGCCGCGCTCTTGCTCGGCGTCTCGGCCCTCGGTCTTGGATCGGTCGCATTGCCGGCTCCCGTCGCCGCGCAAGCGGACTGCTCACTGTGCGCAGGCGGCGAATACTTCCCCGTCGATCCCACGCGCGTCTACGACTCCCGTGACGACGTCGCCGGTGGCCGCGTCTCGGCCAACGGCGAATTCGACGTCAATGTCGTCGGCGTCGGCGGTGTCCCCGCAGACGACGTCCTCGCTGTTGCGGTCAACATCACGCTGGTCGACGCCACGGGACGCGGCTACGTCGCTGCTCGCCCGTCCGACTACGACGCATCGTCTGATGAGCCCACGTCGCTGATCAACTTCGAGTACCGCGGCCAGACCGTTCCGAACTTCGGGATCATCGGAGTCGGCGCCGACGGGGCGCTCACCATTGAGGTCAGCTCCGAGGTTCCCGGCGACGTTCGCGTCGCTGTCGACGTATTCGGCTGGATCGCCAAGAGCGCCTACAGCGGCGCCGACGCTGCCGACGGTGCACGCATGGTGACCGTCACCCCCGAGCGCATCTTGAACACCCGCGACGCATCGCCGCTCGGCGCCGGCCAGTCGATCGAAGTGCCCGTGCGCGGCCAGGGACCCGTGCCCAACAATGCCAACGTGTCGGCGGTCGTGGTCAACATGACCGGCATCAACAACAGCGCATCGAGCACGACGACGTACCTCTCAGCCTCCGCAGACCAGGTGCCTGCAGGCCAGACCGAAGCAGATAGCTCGAACGGCAACTACGGCCCCGGCATCGTCAAGGCAAACCAGGCGATCGTGCCGATCAACGCCGACGGCAGCATCTACGTGTTCAACCGTGCCGGTTCGATCGATGTGTTGCTCGACGTGGTTGGCTACCTCGAAACGTCTGCTGCCGGTGACGACACTCGGACCGGCCGTATCGTGCCGCTCGAGTCGCCGTTCCGTGCGTTCAACACTCGCTCGAGCGAATTCGGTGGCGCCAAGCTCGGCTTCTCGTCCTGGGAAGACTGGAGCTTCGAGGCGTTCGCCAACTCCGTCACGCTGAACGGCGTCGAAGTCGGCAACCAGGCTGGCCTGTTCGGTAACCTGACTGCAGTCGGCCTCGAGCGCCTGTACCCATCAGTTCCGGTCACCAGCTTCTTGACGCTCAACCCCACGGTTCCGTCGGGCTTCAGCTCCGCTCCCGAGAACTCGAACCTCAACTTCGGTGAAGGTGGCGCTGTTGCCAACGCAGCGGTCGTCGCGTACGGCACCGACGGTGACGGCGACAACAACATGGTCTCGGCGTACAACGCTGACGGCCGCACGCACTACATCCTC
>CALICC010000010.1 GCA_938049325.1 uncultured Ilumatobacter sp.
GGAATCTCAATGACCACTTGCCGGGCGCAAATCGCACGAACACCGAACCCTTCAGACAACCTCTGTCCGGTCGCTGAGAGCACCCACTGCGTTGGACGAAGTTGGCGGTTGCCAGCGATCAGAATGTTCCAGTCGCCGCCCTCGCCGCTAGCGCATACCCGGCAATCTCGCGACGTGAGAGTGCTCGATATCGCTCGGCCTAGCTATCCAGCGAGACCGTCTTCCCGTGCGCTGACTCCAACGATGCTCAGAAGACGGTGTACCCGCCGTCGACGCAGATCTCTTGGCCGGTGTGGTACGTCTGGCTTGGATCGGCGAGGAACGCACCCACGGCTCGGAACTCAGCTGGATCCGCCCACCGCCGAACCGGCGTGCGCTTCACCGTTGCGGTACGAAAGGCGTCGTTCTCATAGCCGCCGGAGGCGAGGTCGGTGATCGTCCAGCCGGGGAGCAGTGAGTTCACGCGGATGCGATGCCGAGCGAGGCCGACGGCGAGGGCTCGCACGAGGCCGTTCAGCGCGGTCTTCGCTGTCCCGTAGGCCTCGTTTCCAGCGGCGCCGTGAACAGCGGACGTGGATGACACCGCAACCAGGCTGCCGCCCGTGCCCTGTTCGACCATCACCTTCGCGGCCTCGCGGAGCGTCAGAAACACGCCGTCGAGGTTGACGTCCATGACCTTGCGCCACTCGCTGAGCGACAAGTCGAGGAAAGGCGTTCCCGTACCTCCACGTCCGGCATTCGCGAAGAGCCCGTCGAGGCGTCCGTGCTCGCTGACGGTGTGCGCGGTGGCTGCGATCACCTGCTCCTCGTCGCTCACATCGCACGCAAACGCCGTGATCGTCGCGTCCGCGCCGGCGTTCGATGCGTGACGCTGCAGAGTGCCGACCGCGGCCTCGTTCTTGTCGGTGTTGCGGCCCCACACCGACACCGAACCACCTGCTTGAACGATGCCTTCGGCCATACCGAGGCCGATCCCGCCGTTTCCGCCCGTGACGACGAAGGTGCGCCCGCGAAGATCGACGACGCCGTTCGTTTCGATGCTGGTTTCACTCATCGAAGGATGATTGCCGATGGGACCCCGGGACTTCGACTCCGCCGCTGCGCCGTGGGATCTGGGGCGACATCGGCCACAATGGTCCGGATGGGCGACCGAATCGAAGTCAACGGCATTCGCGCGGTGACGATCGTCGGGGCGTTACCCCACGAGCGAGAGATCCCTCAGCCGCTGACGATCGATGTGTCGTTCGATGTCGACCTGCGCGACGCCGGGCGGTCCGACGAACTCGGCGACACCGTTCACTACGGCCTCGTTGCCGATCGTGTGGTGGCGGTGGTGGAAGAATCGAAAGACATCCTGCTCGAACGGCTCGTCGCCCGCATCGCCGACGAGGTCCTCGCCTTCGACCGTGTCGAGGCGGTCGATGTGACCCTCACCAAGGTGCGTCCGCCGATCGCCGTCGACGCCGTCAACACCGCCGTGAAGATCCGTCGCACTCGGGCTGAGGCCGACATGCCCGCTCAGACCGTCCATCGGGCATACATCGCGTTGGGCTCCAACCTGGGTGACCGAGAGGCCTACCTGCGACTCGGGGTGCGCGGGCTCGGCCACGTGACGAAGCTCTCGAACGTGTACGAGACCGACCCGGTTGGTGGGCCCGACGACCAAGGTGCGTACTTGAACATGGTGGTCGAGATCGAAACGTCGCTCGACCCGTTTGCGTTGTTGCGGCGCTGTCAGCGGATCGAAGCCGAAGCGATGCGCCAACGGGTGGTCCACTGGGGCCCCCGCACGCTCGATGTCGACATCGTGTTGTTCGACGACCTCGAGATGACGAGCGACGAGCTGACGATTCCGCATCCACGGTTCGCCGAACGGCGCTTCGTGCTCGCTCCTCTTGCCGACATCGCCTCGGATCGTTGCCCCGCCGATTGGGAGTCGAATCTCGCGCCGATGGGCGTTCGTCTGCACGGGCCGCTGTCACTCGACGACTGATGGGTCACGTCAGAACGATCGAGGTCGCCGACCGACTCGACGCGGCCGCCATCGAGGCAATCGTGGCGGCGAAGGCAGGTCGCACCGTGTCGGTCTGTTTGCCATGTCGCGACGAAGCGGCCACGGTGGGTCCGCTGGTGAGTGTGATCCGGCGCGAACTGATCGACGCCACCGGCATCGTCGACGAGCTGATCGTGATCGATGATCGCAGCACCGATGACACCGCTCGGGTCGCGAGCCATGCCGGTGCGCGTGTGGTCGCGATCGGCGACGTTCACGATGCGCACGGCGAAGGTCATGGCAAGGGCAACGCGATGTGGGCAACACTGCTCGTCAGCTCAGGCGACTTCGTCGTGTGGTGCGACGGCGATGTGACGAGCTTCGAGCCCGACTGGGTGCTGAAACTGGTCGCGCCACTGCTCGAAGACGACTCGCTGGCGTTGATCAAAGCCCTGTATCACCGGCCGACGAAGTACGGCGGCGGGGGTCGCACCACCGAGTTGGTGGCTCGCCCGCTGATGTCGCGGTACTTTCCGGATCTCACAGGTCTCGCGCAGCCACTGTCGGGAGAGTACGCCGGGCGCCGGTCGGTGCTCGAACAACTCAGGTTCATGCAGGGCTGGGGTGTGGAGATGGGATTGCTCATCGATATCGCCAACGCGCATGGTGCCGACTCCATCGGGCAAGTCGATCTCGGCAATCGTCTCCATCGGCACCGCTCGCTGCAGTCGCTGTCGGTTCAGGCGGCCGAAGTGATGGCCACCATGCTCGATCGAGCCGGGGTTCCACCGGTCGACGGCGAAGCGGAACAGGTGCTGCAACGCGCCGACGGCTCGGCCGTGCCGTTGAACCTCGCGTCGCGACCGTCGCTGACCTCGTTGGGGCTCGGCTCGCCCACATGAGTACCCCGATGCTGATCATTCGTCACGGCGAGTCGACCTGGAACGCTGTCCGGCGCTGGCAAGGTCAGGCCGACCCGCCGTTGACCGAACGCGGTGAAGGTCAAGCTCGCCGCGCCGGCGACGCTGCGCAAGCTCACGGGCCCTTCGACTTCGTGGCGACGTCGACGCTGCAGCGGGCGCGGCGCACTGGTGAGTTGATCGCTCAGGGTCTCGGCATCGAGATGCTCGACGGCGAAGATGGTCTGTCGGAGCGGTCGGCCGGCGAGTGGGAAGGGTTGACGCGATCTGAGATCGAAGAGCGGTTTCCCGGTTACCTCGAGAACGACCAGCGCCCGCCCGGTTACGAACCCGACGAGTCGATCATCGAGCGCTCGTCAGCAGCGTTGCGCGACCTCGCGGCGACGCATGCCGGATCACGGTTGCTCGTCGTATCGCACGGCGGGATCATCCACGCGCTCGAACGGGCTCATGCCGACA
The DNA here is from genome assembly GCA_938049325.1 of uncultured Ilumatobacter sp. Lineage (GTDB taxonomy): Bacteria > Actinomycetota > Acidimicrobiia > Acidimicrobiales > Ilumatobacteraceae > Ilumatobacter_A. The sequence goes on from CALICC010000010.1 coordinate 3,373, forward strand.
CGGGGAAGTGGGAGCGGCTCGACAACCTCACCGGGCGCTGGTTCAACGTCGGCGACACGGCGATCGAACCGACAGGCAAACGCATTGCGCTGGTCAGCGACGGCGGGCCGCCCGCTCCGCCCGACCGCAGCTACGCCTGACGCATTCGGCGAAGCCCGAGTCCGCGTCAGACGCCGTGGCGTGCTTGGAAGCGACGAATTTTCGCCGGGTAGTGTGCCCGGCCGTACTCGGGCCGTTGCTGCACGACGATGTCGAGCAGTTCGTCGTGCTGATCGGTTTCCTTCCACGGCAATGCGATGTAGATCGGGAGATCGAAGCGCCGGAGCTCATCGAGGCTTGAGTAGACGATCTTCTGGTATTCGAACCGCTGCTGCCATTCCCAGTTCGGGGGAGCGAAGCCCGTTCCCGGATCGAGAATGCAGCGCGAGCGTCGCCCGAAGCGATCGGCGTCCGCGAGGCGAGCTTCGAAGAAGTCGATCATCACCTGCACCGGGTCGGACGTGACGAAGTCCATCTCGCGTGGGTTGGGGCCCGACAGGAACGGAACGACGATCGGTACGTCGTAGTCCGCGGCCACCTGCCACATCTCGTCGCTCTGCATGCCGTCGGCCGCGTTGATGACCGTGGCGCCAGCTTCAAGTGAACGCCTGACGACTTCTGGTCGCCACGAGTCGATCGACACGTCGATGCCGAGTGCCGCCAAGGCGGGGATGAGGTGCTCAACGCGTGCCCATTCGTCGGTCCAGTCGACGATGTCGGCGAAGTCGGTGGAACCTTGCCCGCCGAGATCGACTGCGTCGGCCCCGTCGGCAAGGAGCTGGCGGGCGCGAGCTACCGCTTCATCCGGCGTGGTGGCGATCGAATCGAGAGCGAGCGAGTCGGGGCTGGCGTTGACAACGCCGTAGATGATCACGATTTGACGGTACCGTGGCGGCCGGCTCAGGTCATAGCGAGTGTGAGGTGAGCGTCATCGGGGTCGCAGCGGTTCGTTGGACCGGTCTGCGCGTGCTGGCGACTCGACGGGAGCGGTCGCGGTGACGCGGCGTTCGTGCTCGGGTGAGGGGTCGTTGATCGCGCATCCGGTCGCCCCGAACACGATTGCCGCAGCGAGTGTCAGGAGTCGCACGGCGCTCACAGCGACACCTGGCGAATCTGTTCGCGATTGCGAGTGAAGTCGTCAAAGGTCGACATTGCCTTCCAAGCTGCGACGCTTGCTGCCACGAAGAACGCCGCATCTACGACGCCGAGGGCGACGAACGCAGCCGCGTAAGCGTCGCCATCGAGTGCTTCCAGCGGACGCGATGCGTACCCGAGCATCCAGTGAAAGAACAGCGTCCAACCCCACGTCGCATTGAAGTTCCGCGGGCCACCGAGTCCCTCGAGCGTGCGGGCGAGAAGGCGAAACGACGCGAACCAACACATCTGGTTCACGATGAGGCCGAGCACACCGAACACCCACAGAAATTCGCCACCGATCAGGAGACCGCACGCAACGATCGCCGGGCCGACGGAGAACAACGTTGCCATCCCCAGCGGGTGTGGGGCCATGATCGTGCTGCGCCTCGCGTTCCAGGCTGCTGCCATGCTCCACAGGCCCTGAAGGATCTGCATGACCACGGTCGCTCCGATGAAGGCGATGAGCACGCCGACCAGTTCTGGAGGGATGTCGTCGAAGCTCTCGACGGGGCTTGCGCCAAAGGCGTCGCGAATCGACCACACGATGTAGGCGCCCCACAGGGCAGCAGCGGCAACACCGACGTAGCCGACGATCACGAGGAGCCGCAGCTCCATAGTCGGGATCAATCGTCGGCGCGTCACCTCGGTGGGAGCGCCGGAAGGGCTGATATTCGCCAGGAGATCAGTCAGAGCTGCGTCAGAGACCGCGAACGAGTCGTCCCACCACGCGATGGCCACCCGCTCGGTCTTCTTCATTGCGAGCAGAGCGAAGACGAAGTGCGTCATCAAGATGACGGCTCCCCAACCTGCCAGGTTGGCCAAGCGGTCGCGCTGAGGTTCCAGCGAGACGAGGCCGTAGGTTCCGACGCCGATGAACATCACATCGGATGCTGCGATGATCAGGCCCCAGGTGGCGTACCCCTTCCCGGAGCTCTTGGCGACGCGCCGGACTTGGTCGCCCAGCACGCTGAGCTGCGCGGCGCGCAGCACCCCGAGGACCAAGTACAGCGCGGGCAGGCCGAGGATCAGGCCGCGGTCGGCGAGATGGAACGACACGGGAGCGGCGATCAGCGGTGCTGCGATCCACACCCATGACCACAGCGGACCGACCGAGGTCCGTCGGCGGAGAACGTCGACGCTCGAGCGCCGACGTTGAACCCACGATGCGAATGCGACGTGAGAGCTCAAGGCGAGCGCGGCGGTTGCGAGGCAGAGGAGGCGAAGTGAGGCTTGATCGGTCTCGTCGTTGTCCCGGATCCCCCAGGCGAAGGCCGTCCAGGCTGCGACGATCGTCCCCGCAATGAGAGCGAGGCACAAGAAGCGGAGCGCGGAATCGTAGGTCGGTCGCTCGCAGTGGGCAGCGGTTGGCTCGGGTTCGACAGCTTGTGGGGAAACGTCGGCGATGGCTGCGGCCATCGCAGCTCGGTCCGGCATGTGCGCGACGTTGCCACCTGGCAGTGCAGGTGCGCCGGCCACCCCCGCCGTCACTTCAGCGGGCTGGGTGGGGAGAACCGGGTTGGGGTGATGTGGTGTCGCGGGTGGTGGAGCGACTGGTGTCGCGGACGGTGTCGCGGATGGTTGAGGTGGAGTGACTGCAGGCGGAGGCAATGTGGGGATCGGGGCCGACTGAACGGGAGGAGGTGGCGGCGGCGGATCGGGGAACGGCCGTGCTTGAGTTGCGTCCACTCTGCTTCATCGACCTGGCTAGACGATTTCTTGAGACTTTGCATAAATCGTCAGGGGTGACGACATTTTGCAGTTGCACGTCGGCGTGGATCAGCGGGCAAGCTGCACTCATGACGATCTACGAGTCCGACCACGAGCTGTTCCGCGACAGCGTTCGAGCGTTCGTCGAAGCCGAGATGAAGCCCAACGTCGAGCGGTGGGAGCGCGATGGCATCATGGACCGCTCCGTCTATGCCGAGGCCGGCAAGCACGGGTTCATCGGGATGGCGGTTCCCGAGGAGTTCGGCGGGGGAGGAACGAAGGACTTTCGCTTCAACGCCGTCATCAACGAAGAGATTGCTCGGGCCGGCATCGGCGGCGGCGGGCAGGGCATCTTGTTGCACAACGACATCACCACGCCGTACTTCATCGAGTACTGCACACCGGAGCAGAGCGAACGCTGGTTGCCTGGGATCGCGTCTGGAGAACTCATCACCGCAATTGCGATGACCGAGCCGGGAACCGGCTCCGATCTGCAGGCCATCTCGACGACGGCCGTACAAGACGGTGACGAATGGGTCGTCAACGGTGCGAAGACGTTCATCACGAACGGGATCAACTCCGACCTCGTGATCGTGGTCTGCAAGACCGGTGACCCGTCGGGTGGCGCCAACGCGATGTCATTGCTCGTGGTCGAGCGTGGCATGCCTGGCTTCGAACGCGGCCGCAACCTCGACAAGATCGGACAGCACTCCGCCGACACCGCTGAGTTGTTCTTCTCCGACGTTCGAGTCCCGGCCAACAATGTGTTGGGCGAGATCGGCAAAGGCTTCGAGTACCTCAGCTTCAACCTGGCTCAGGAGCGGTTGGGGATCGGACTGTTCGGGGTGGCGGCGTCGCGTGCCGCGCTCGACTGGACCATCGAGTACGTGCAGGAGCGCACCGCTTTCGGCAAGCCGATCGCGTCGTTCCAGAACACCAAGTTCGTGTTGGCCGAAGTGGCGACCGAGGTCGACGTGACTCAGCCGTTCATCGATCAGTGCGTGATGAAGCTGAACGCCGGCGAGCTCTCACCGGCCGATGCGGCGAAGGCGAAGCTGTGGGGGAGTGAGCTGCAGGTGCGCACGACCGACCGTTGCCTGCAACTGTTCGGCGGCTACGGCTACATGGCCGAGTATCCGATCGGCCCGGCGTTCGTCGATGCCCGGATCTGCACGATCTACGGAGGTACCTCCGAGATCATGAAGACCATCATCTCAAAAGACGTGCTGGCCGGCTGAGTCCGGGTGCGACAGAAGGTGTGCGCGGGTCACTCGCTTTCGACGCGGGATTTGAGTGCCGCCAATGCGTCGGGGAGTGACTTTGCCGCTTGTTTCCAGACGCTGGTGACGAGCCAGCCGAACCCGCGCCGGCCTTCGATGCCCTGGCGGTAGGTGACCCGGCACTGGGTGTCGCCGACGGGTTCGAGGCGAACCGATTCGGCCAACGACGCGAGGACGGGCGCCTTGGAGCCGATCACAGCGAACGCAAAGTGCTCGTTCTCGTCCCAGGCCGTGAACTCTTCGTCGATCGCCATGCCAGGCACGAACACACGGCGACCACTCCCCACGCCGACGCCTGCGCCAATCCGCTCGACCTTCTTCAATGCCTCGAACCACTCGGGCCACGATTCGTGGTCAGCAATATGTGGCCACACCGCGCTGGGTGGAGCGTCGATCACGACCGATTCGTCGACGATCAGCGCTGCGGAGTCGATCCACTCGGGCGGGCGTACGGGGTGCGATGCCATCGGCTCAAACTACCCGGAGGTCGCGCGGCCCCGGATCATCGCAACCGGCAGCGGAGAATGCCGCGTCTTACCGACTGCGAAACGATTGGTGACCTCCCGCGCAACACCAGGCGATTCGGCCGCTTTGTTCACATCTGCTCGCGATGTTCGCTCTGTTCCCGACATCGGGTCGGGTAGAGCATCCGCTTCCAGCGGAGAAATAGGGGTCAACATGATGAAGTCGAAGAGAGCCGCAGTCGGAGCGTTCGCCGCGCTGCTTGGCGTTCCGCTGCTCGGCGTCGTGAGCAGTGATGCCGCACACGCACGAGATGGAGCGCCGAGCGCACCAGTGACGTACGAGGTGACGTTCACCAATACCACGAGCGGTCAGTACCTGACTCCTCCCAACTGGACGGCTCACAGCAGCGCAGTCGACGTGTTCCAGCGCGGGCGTGCCGCGAGTCCAGGGGTCGAAGCGGTCGCGGAACTCGGTCAGGTGCCGGTGCTCGCCGATGAATTGGCCGCCAATGTCGACGCTCAAGGGCTCGGCGTGTCCGGTGTCGGCGGAGATGCTCCGCTCCCACCCGGTGAGTCCGTGTCGTTCACCTTCGACAGTTCCGAGCGCCGCTTCAGTCTGGTGTCGATGATCATCTGCACCAACGACGGCTTCGGTGGCGTCGACTCGGCGTGGCTGCCCAAGAACGGCTCGGCCACCTACCGAGTGTGGGGCTACGACGCAGGTACCGAGCTGAACACCGAGAACCGTGCCGACATCGTTCCCGCTCCGTTCTGTGGCGAAGGCGAAGGCAGTGGCGTCGACCAGCCTGAGATCGACGGCTTCGGTCGCATCAACTTCCACCCGACGCTGCGCGGCGTCGGCGACCTGCCCGACAAGTTCGACTGGCGCGGCCCGGTTGCCACCGTGACGGTCAAGCCGGTCGTCGCGCCGCAGAACTACTCGGTCGAGTTCGAGAACATCACGAGCGGTCAATACCTGACGCCGCCGAACTACGCGGCTCACACGCGTGCCGCCGACGTGTTCCAGGTCGGGCGTGCCCCGAGCCCTGGAGTGGTCGCTGTCGCCGAACTCGGTGACGTGCCGACGCTCGCCGCTGAACTCTCTGCGGCGATCGATGCCAACGGACTCGGCGTCAGTGGAGTCGGTGTCGCCGAAGGTCCCCTCGCTCCGGGTGCCACCGCAACGGCCGACTTCACGACGGATGCTGATCGGCTCAGCATCGTGTCGATGATCATCTGCACGAACGATGGGTTTGCAGGGCTCGACGCCAAGCGTCTGCCGGGCGTCGGTGAGACGAGGACGTTCTGGCTCGCCGGGTACGACGCCGGCTCCGAGCTGAACACCGAGAACCGTGCCGACATCGTTCCTGCGCCGTTCTGTGGCGAAGGCGAAGGCAGTGGCGTCGACCAGCCTGAGATCGACGGCTTCGGTCGCATCAACTTCCACCCGACGCTGCGCGGCGTCGGCGACCTGCCCGACAAGTTCGACTG
>CALICC010000011.1 GCA_938049325.1 uncultured Ilumatobacter sp.
GTTCTCCTCCGACCTGTCGGCCGATGGCTGCCTCTTCGGAGCGACGCTGCGTTCCCCTCACCCCTCGGCCCGAATCGTCAGCATCGATCTGTCGGGAGCGTGGGCGATCAACGGCGTCGAGGCAGTCGTCACCGCGGACGACGTCCCGGGCAAGATGAACTATGGCCTGATCGCCCAAGATCAGCCCGTGTTCGCCTCCGATGTCGTGCGCTACGTCGGCGAACCAGTCGCGGCGGTCGCAGCGATCGACCCCGAGACCGCGCGGCGAGCGTTGTCGGCGATCGAAGTCGACTACGAAGTGCTCGAGCCGCTTCTCGATCCGGAGGAGGCGATCGCCGGGACGCGTGATCCGATCCATCCCGACGGAAACCTGATCCGCCAGCAGCGCATCGTCCACGGCAACGCGTCGGCAACCGGCGAAATCGTCGTCGAGGGGACCTATGAGATCGGCATGCAGGACCAGGCCTTCCTCGGTCTCGAAGCGGCGATCGCCTTCCCTGACCCCGGAGCCGAGGGGGTCGAGCTCCACGTCGCGACGCAGTGGCTCCACGAAGACCGCACGCAGATCGCCGCTTGCCTCGGGCTGCCCGAAGACAAGGTACGACTCGTGCTCGGAGGGGTCGGTGGCGCCTTCGGTGCACGCGAAGACATCAGCCTCCAGGTCCACTCATGCATGCTCGCGCTCCGCCTCGGCAGGCCAGTGCGCATGGCCTACTCGCGCGCCGAGAGCTTCCTCGGGCACGTACATCGCCACCCTGCAACGATCTGGATGCGCCACCACGCAACCGCTGATGGCCGCCTCGTCAATGTCGAAGCTCGGTACGTGTTCGACGGTGGCGCGTACGCCTCCACATCGTCAGCGGTGCTGGTCAATGGCATCACCATGACCCAAGGCCCGTACGCCTGCCCGAACGGCACCGTCGACGGGTACGCCGTGCGTACGAACCATCTTCCGTGCGGTGCGATGCGCGGCTTCGGAGCGGTTCAAGCGTGCTTCGCCTACGAAACACAGATGGACAAGATCGCCGCGGCAGCGGGTATCGATCCCGTCGAGGTTCGCTTGCGCAACGCCATGAAGACCGGCGACACACTGCTCACCGGGCAGCCCGTCATGAACGTGGCGCCCGTCGAGGAGTGCATCCGAGAAACCGCTGCCCTTCCGCTGCCGAGCGAACCGATCGGTGGTGCCGTGCTTGCCGACGGATCGAGCGATGCCATGCGGCTGCCTGGTGGCGCGGGTCGCACCGCAGACGCGGTCGACGTCGTGCGCGGCATCGGCTGGGGTGTCTCGATCAAGAACCTGATGTTCTCCGAGGCCATCGACGACTATTCGACAGCGCGCTGCCGGCTACGTGACGGCGTCGTCACCCTGAAGTTCGCAACGGCTGAGGTCGGACAGGGGTTCGTCACCATCGCCGCGCAGATCGCCCGCACCGTGCTCGGTGTCGACGATGTGCAGCTCGACCAGATCGATACGCAGGTCGGCTCTGCAGGTTCGACGTCAGCGTCGCGGCAAACCTGGATGAGCGGGGGAGCGGTCGATGCTGCCTGCCGCGCAGTTCGCGAGCGGCTGTTCGAAGCAGTGGCAGCCGACCACGGGGTCGAGCCGATCCAGCTGATGATCGACGGAACCGACGTGGTCGACACGGTGGGTGATCTGCGGATCTCGGTGGCAGCGGCCAGCGCGGGCGTGACCTTCGACGAAGAGGTCGAATACCACCATCCACCAACGGAGGATCTCGACGAGAACGGCCAGGGCAACTGCCACACGGCATTCGCGTTCGTTGCGCACCGAGCTGTGGTCGATGTCGACCCCGAACTCGGTCTCGTGAAGGTCGTACAGATCGATACCGCACAAGACGTCGGCAATGCGCTCAATCCGTTGTCGGTGATCGGTCAGATCGAAGGCGGGATCGCACAAGGCCTTGGCCTTGCGGTGATGGAGGAGATCATCCAGATCGACGGTGTGATTCGCAACGGCAACTTCACCGACTACCTCCTGCCGACCTTCCTCGATATGCCGCCGGTCGGAGCAACGCTCATCGAGCAGCCCGACCCGCACGCCCCGCTCGGAGCGAAAGGGGTCGGTGAGCCGCCGTGCATCTCCTCGACTCCGGCGATCGTGGCCGCCATTCGCGACGCGCTCCGCCAGGCGGGCGTCGACAAGCCGCTCGACCGGGTGCCCGTTCGGCCGGCCGACATCTGCCTCTGACTCGTCAGCTTTCGCAATCGACCCACGGGAACGCCGGAACGACCTCGACCACCGTGACCTGTGATCGCTCATCGCCGCTCTTGGTTTCAGCGACGTAGTACTGACCGGCGACTGCTCCATCGAAACTCGACTCGTCGAGGTCGACGCACGGGCCGACCAGATCCGGGGCGAGCGGCCAGGTCCGTCCATCGTCTTCTCTGTCACCGTCGACGTCGAAGTCGAACCAGCCTTCGTACGAGGCAACGGTCCATGTCGCCGGCGTGAAGGCAACGGCATCACCGATCAACGCGTGATCCTCCATCGAACGTAGCGACAACAGCTGATCGCCAAACGAGCGCAGGATGACACGGTTCGCTTCACCGGCCGCCGAGTCAGACTCGAACTCGAGTGCGTAGACGCGATGGGCGATCGTGGTGGTCTGGGAGTTGAGCGTGACGGTGGTGAAACCCTGGTCGGTAATACCTGCGTCGTCATACTCCAGCTTGGCGCTGAACAGGCGCTCCTCGCTGGCCGCAGACACGATCGCGTCGAGACCGGCGTCGGTGAGTTGGCGAACCACGAAGGGCTTCGGTTCCG
>CALICC010000012.1 GCA_938049325.1 uncultured Ilumatobacter sp.
GAGCCGGTCGAAATTGCCGACGACCCCGCGCTCGTCCGATTCGCGCAGCGCTGAGTCCATGACCGATCCGCAACCGCACGAACTGATCGAGATCGACGACGGCGACACCGTGTGGCGATTCGACGGTGACTTCCTCACCTCCAACTGGCAGTGCATCTACGGCAACGGATGCCACGGCATCTTGCGCGAACCGGCCGCCGAGCTACAACAGGGTTGCTGTTCGCTCGGTGCCCATTTCGGCGACGGAGAACCCGGGCAGGCCGAAGCACGACAGGTCTCGGCGTACGTTGCGATGTTGACGCCCGAGCAGTGGCAGTTCCACGACGTCGGCACCACCGACTACGAGCCGCCGACCACCGGCGACCCATCGAGCACGACGCCGCCCCCGTCCGGTCCGGTCGCCGGCTTCTACGGCGACGCCGAACGCACGCACACGCGCGTCGTCGACGGCGCCTGCGTGTTTCTCAACCGGCCCGGCTTCGAAGGTGGAGCCGGATGCGCACTGCATATCGGCGCCGTTGCCGTCGGCGACTCGCCAACCGAGTGGAAGCCGTCGGTGTGCTGGCAGTTGCCGCTCCGAGTTGATTGGGCACTCGCCGACGAGGCCGACCCAGAAGGACCCGAAACCGCAACGGTCCGACGCTGGAGCCGGGGCGACTGGGGCGAACACGGCACGACCATGGCGTGGTGCTGCACCGAACGATCTGAGGGTGGTGAGGCCTACGTCGGTGCCGACCCGGTGATCGACAGCCTGGCCGACGAGATCACGGCCTTGACCGGACACGAAGTGTTCGTCGAACTGCGCCGCAAACTCAGCTGACCGCCCTCACCGGTCACTGCGAAACCCCACGAAGCCCGTTCTCTGTGCGTTTGGCGACCTCTGAGGTCGCCAAACGCACAGAGAAGGGATTGGGACGCGGTTGGGAATCGGGGTTGCGGTCAGATGATGTTGATGGCGTCGAGGACGGCGGCGACATTCGCGTTGGAGACGTCGCCCGTGCTGGTGGCTCGCCAATCGGCGCGTTTGGTCCCCCACGACACGAAGTCGTGCGCGGTTGACCGGATAAGCGGCGCGTCGTCGTCGGCACCGTTGGCCACGACCCAGCGCGGCCCGGCCGCGGTATCGCCTGGGGTCAGGCACCAACTGTTTGCCGCTGGTCCATCGAAGACCAGGTTCACGGCCTGTTTCGGCACACCGGCGAGTTCGGACTCACACATCTGCGGGAGGCCGGCGAGCATCCACTCGAGCGTGGGGGCGAGCACCTGCGGATCCTTCGGGAGACCGGCCGCACTGTCCACGGCGGCGCCGATGTCGTGGCGAAGGTGACAGTAGTGGTCGAACGCAATCGCGTTCCCGAGCATGTGCAGCGGATGCTCGCCGAGATCACTCAACGGAACGACCGTGTCGGCCATCGGCGGCTCCTGCAGTCCGGCAAGCGCGGCAAGCCCCTTTGCCGACCACTCGTCGTAGGCCGCGATCACCTGGTCTGGCGACCAATCGGCACGCGCCTGCACCGGCACTTCGGCCGAGCTTTCCGACTTTCCGCTGTCACCCATGTCGATCGACGTGGGGTCCGCGATCTGTTGATACACCGACGCCATGTGCTGCGCGACGTCCTGCACACGCCAGCCCGCGCAGCCTGACGGTGCCGCCCACTCGTCGGCGCTCAACGACGCAAAGAGCTCCTTGGCGCGATCGATTTCGTTCTCGAGTCCGGAGATTGCCTGCTTCGACATGACCGCGACCGTAGCCATCGCGCGACGACGTGTCCGACGCGAGCGTCAACGCATGATGAGCGTCTCGGCCCCGATTGGAACGAAGCCCGCCGCAAGAAACGCCCGCAGCGAGGCGGCGTTGCCCGGGGCGACCTGCGCCCAAACGAATTCATCGGGCGCCACGAGCTCGAGCCCTGCCGTGATCAGCTCGCGACCGGCCTGCTGGTTCGGAGTTGCGTCTTCGGCAAGCTCCACCGAGATTTCGGTCCGACCGACGAGTCCGCAGCCAATCGTGACCAGCCCGTAAGCACCCCGGTAGGCCCGGACGGACGTGCGGTGCGCGTGGGCTCGCATCACTCGGGGGTGGTCGTCGAACTCTCGCGTTTCGTCGAGCAACGACGTGCCGCGCCCTCGGCCACGCGCGACCAGGACTGCGTCGTGCGACCCAATCTCACCCCCCGGTTCCGCGAGCGCCAACTTCACCTTGGGTTCGCTGGCCCCGCCGAACCCGTCAGCGCCAAGCTGCGTCAGCTCGGCCACGTCGACGTCGGCCAGCACCACGGCATGACCGGTGAACTCGACGATGGCCAGGTGACCGGGACGGTCCGGAGCGAGCACGACGACGTTTCCATCGACCGGAGGAAACGAACCGCGAGCAGCTTGCTCCAACATGACTGCGAGAGGGTGCACCGGGCAAACGTAGCGTCGGCGCTGATCGACCAACGGCGGACGGGTACCTTCGCGAGATGCGCGTCGATGCCATGACCTTCCCGAAGCCGCTCGTGCAGATGGGCCCAGCTGCTGCCACCACTCGCGGCGCCGGGTTCGACGGAATGTTGCTGACCGAAGGTGGCCGCACCGCGTTCAATGCAGCAACCGCCGCCGCGATCGCAGCACCCGACCTCGAACTGTCGACCGGGGTGGCGGTCGCGTTTCCACGTAGCCCGATGATCGCTGCGCAAAACGCATGGGAGCTGCAGGAGTTGACGAACGGTCATTTTCGACTCGGGCTCGGCACTCAGGTCAAGACGCACGTCGTACGCCGCTACGGCGTCGAGTTCGAACAACCCGGGCCACGTCTGCGCGACTACGTCCGAGCGGTCAAGGCCTGCTTCGCCGGGTTCCGAGGCGAACCGCTCGACCACCACGGCGAGTTCTACGAGCTGACCTTCCTCAACCGGCAGTGGAGCCCGGGTCCGATCGACGCGCCCGACCCGAAGGTCGACGTCGCCGCGGTCAATCCGTGGATGTTGCAGATGGCGGGCGAGGTCGCCGACGGCGTGCACATCCATCCGATCGGTGAGCCGGGCTACCTCCAGCGTCACGCCATTCCCTGCATCGCCGAGGGTGCAGCTCGTGCCGGTCGCAGCCCCGCCGACATCGATGTGATCGTGCCGGTCACCACGATCGTCGGCGACACCGACGAGCAGCGCGACGCCTCGCGCGACGTGGCCAGAGCGACGATGTCGTTCTACGGGTCGACACCGAACTACGCGTTCATCTGGGACGAGGCCGGATTCGAAGGAACCACGGAGCGCATTCGGTCCAAGCAGAAGGCAGGCGACTTCGCCGGGATGGCCGCTGAGATCACCGACGACCACCTGGCCACGTTCTGCACCGAAGCCGACTGGGACGATCTCGCCAGCCAACTCATCGAGACCTATGCCGACGTTGCGGATCGCCTCGTGCTCTACAGCGCCGGCACCGCCGACGCCGACACGCTCGAGCGCTACGGCGCGGTCGCCCGTGCGATTTCTGATCGAACGGCGAGCTGACGCCTGTGCAGAGATCGGTTGTCGCCACCTGCTCGATCGCCCTCGCTCTCGTGTCGATCGGTTGCGACGCTGACGATGAGGACGAGTACAGCTCGTCCACCGTCACGACCGTGCTCAGCTCCGGGTCGATCGACGTGGCGCGAGCAGCAACCTTCGCGGTACTCGCCGAAGGGTGCGGACCCAACGACGCAAACGGCACCTCGACGCTGATCGACGTCAACCTCGCGATCACGGCTGCCCACGTCGTTGCCGGCGCAGACCGCATCGCCTTGCTCGATGTCGAAGACGTCGAGCACCCCGCGGAAGTCGTGTACTTCGACCCCCATCTCGACGTCGCGTTGCTGCGCGCTCCTACCGCCACGGCAACGCCGATCATGACCGGTGCCCCGGTGTCCGCCGGTGATCCCGGGTTGCTGTTCACGCTGAGGCAACACGAGGGCACGAGAACGGCCAATCGAACCGACGTCGTCGTCGTCCGCACTGTCGACATCGAGACAACCGACATCTATCTCGAGGTCGATGTGACCCGCCGCGGTTTCGAGATCGAGGCCGAGATCGAACCGGGCGACTCGGGTTCAGTGGTTCTGCTCGGCGACGCGATGGGCGACGCAGCTGGGGTCGGGATGGTGTGGGCACGAAGCACAGAGCGCACCGGCCGGGCATGGGCGATCGACTTCCCCGAGGTCGTCACCGATGCTGCCGCGCTCGACGAGTTGGTCGCACCAGTCGACAATGGCAGGTGTGTGTCCTGACCCGCTTGCCGGGATCTCCCGCGTCGGCAACACTCGAGCATGCGCAAGTACGTGATCATGGGTGTGCAAGGCAGCGGCAAGGGCACGCAGGCGAAAATGCTCGCCGACCGATTCGATCTCGTGCACATGAGCGTCGGCGACATCTTTCGGTGGCATGTCCAGAACCACACCAAGATCGGTGCACAAGTACGCCGCCGCGTCGACGCGGGTGAGCTCGTCGGTGACGACCTGGTCGAATCGGTCGTACAGGATCGTCTGCGCGGTCACGATTGGAACTACGGATTCGTCGTCGACGGTTTTCCACGCAATGCTCGCCAGGCCGAATTCTTCCTCGAGGGCTTCGACATCGATGGCGTGATCAACCTCGAATTGGCGACTGAAGAAGTTGAGCGTCGGGTGTTGTCACGGCGCATCTGCTCACAATGCGGACTCGACTACAACCTGTTCGCACACCGGCCCGAGGTCGAAGACACCTGCGACGTGTGCCAGGGCGCTCTGGTGGCACGAGCGGACGACAACACCGAGGCCTTGGCGCGGCGCCTGGCTGACTACTACTCCAAGACGCAGCCGGTACTCGAGCTGTTCGAGCGCAAGGAGTTCGTACTCAACGTCGATGCAGCGAAACCGCGCGAGGAGATCTTTGCAACCGTTTGTGCGGGCCTCGGCTTGCCCAACACGCAGTAGCGCACTCGAGGGAGGAACGCAGGTACGTCAGGCTCGGATCGGACCGAGCACTCGGTCGGTGTACGCGTTGCGGAACGTGCCAGCGGTATCGAGCTCGGCACGCAGCGTCTGGAACGCGTCCCACTCGGGATAGCGACTCGCGAGCGTCATCGACGACTGGAAGTGCATCTTGCCCCAGTGCGGTCGCCCGCCGTAGTCGTTCATGATCTGCTCGACACCCTGGAAGTAAGCCTCGTATGGCGTCTTGATGTACTGGTGCACCGCGATCCATCCCGATGCGCGGCCGTTCGCCGTCGACAGCGGAATGTCGTCGCCCGCCGAGGCGCGCACTTCGATCGGGAACAGCGGCGGAAACGGCAGCGACTTCACGAGCGCACCGATGCGACCGATGGCGTCGGGCACCGCGTCGAACGGCACGCCGTATTCCATCTCCAAGAAACGCACGCGGCGCGGGCTGCAGAAGATGCGATCACTGCGATCGATCAGCTCGCGCTCCGACGCCGCCGAGGTCACCAGTTTGGCGATCTTTGGTGCGGCGGCAGGAAACCGTCGTCCGACCCGACACACGGTGCCGAACGCCAAGTTCTCGGCAATCCACTTGTCGCGAATGTACGCCGACTTCGACTGCGGTGCGGCGGGCCGATCGGTGATCGTGTTTCGTTTCACCTGGCATCGGCGCGCACCGGGCATCCAGTAGAACTCGACGTGGTCGGTGGCGTGCATCACACCGCCAAAGTCGGAGAGCAGATCGGCGAGCGGCTCGATGCTCTCGACCGCATGCAGGTTGAATGCAGGCACGCAGCGCAACGTCACGGCGGTCACGATGCCGAGCGCTCCGATTCCGACCCGTGCAATCCGCAAGAGTTCGGCGTCGTTCGTCTCGTCGGCACGCCTGATCGAACCGTCGCCGGTGACCAACTCGAGGCCGACCACGGTGGTGGCGAGGTTCCCGTGCCCCGCACCGGTGCCGTGCGTTGCGGTGGAGATCGCTCCGGCGATCGATTGGTGGTCGATGTCACCGAGGTTCGGCAGCGCGAGGCCGCGCTTGGCGAGGTGGTTGTTCAGGTCGTGCAATCGGATGCCCGCCTGCACCGTGACGTCGAAGCCTTCCGGACCGCCGACGTTCACGACACGATTCATCGCGTCGAGCGAGAGCAGGTGCCCGTCGGTCATGGCAACGCCGGTGAACGAGTGCCCTCCAGCGATGACCTTGACTCGCTCGCCGGCGGCATGCGCGCGGGTGACGATGGCGGCGACCTCGGCGGTCGAGCGTGGTTCGTGCACGCCCAGAGGAACACACCGCTGGTTTCCAGCCCAGTTCGATGTCGCGACGCCCATGAGTGCAACGTATCGGGCGCGTCAATCCCGCGCCTCTCCGAGAGGGAGCGGCCCCGATCCCGCGATCAGTTCGCGGTCATCGCGATGAGGCGATCGACGGTGTTGAGATTGCGACCAGTACCACGCACGCCGTAGGCCCGTTCGATTCGATCGACGGTCAACTTCGAGGTCGCAGCACCATCGACGTAGTGAACATGGAGTTCGGCGCGGCCGTCGTGCACGTCGAGATGGAAGCGGTCGTTGCCGAACGCATCGGGATCGAGCGACGCCCGTCGCGTCGGCGCGGGAGGTTCCGACAGGAACACGACATGCACGAGCTTGGCGTGGTCGGCGTCGTCCGGGTCCGGCACGAAACGCTCGGCCGATACCGCTCGCGCATGGTGAAGATCGGCGCTCGACCGGATCACGATCGGCACATCGTCGAGACCGAACCGTTGGACGAGAACACCGCGCACCGCCGCCACCGCATCGGCTTCGTCGACCGGGCCACCCGTGACGACGGCGTTGCCGCTTTGGATGTACGTCCGCACGTCGCCGAACCCTGCGAGGCTCAGGCCATCGCGAAGCTCGGCCATCGCGACCTTGCGGTGCCCTCCGACATTGATACCCCGAAGCAGCACGATGCGCGTCGGTTCGTCAGCGTCGGTCATGAGTCCATGATCGCGCACGCGCCGCGTCAGAGTGCACGAACCGCATCCACGGTCCGTTCGAGTTCGGCGGAGGTGGTGGTGCAGTGCACCGACATGCGGACCATCGGCGGCAGGTCGCGCGCTTCCATGTCGGCGCGTGCCGAGCCCGCGAACGTCGTGGACGTGTTGATGTCGAGTTCTCCGAGCCGAGCGCGGACGTCAGCCGACTCGATCCTCGGATGAGTCATCGTGACGATGCCGCACCGCGCCAAGCCCTGGTCATGAACGTTCATGCCCGCATCGACAAGCCGCGCCCGTAGATCCTTCGCGCGCAGCGCGACCGTCCGCTGAATCCGGTCGACTCCGATGTCGAGGGCAACGGCCACCGCGACCCCAAGGCCGAGCCACGCGGCGTGGCTGTGCTCCCAGTGTTCAAACCGTGTGGCACCGGCCGCGAATTCGTATCGATCGAGCGCGGTCCAGTCAGCACCGTGGTGGTCGGGCTGGGCCGGCGTCAGGCCGTCGAGGATGTTCTCGCTCGCGTACAGGAACCCGGTGCCACGCGGGCCGCGAAGGTACTTGCGACCGGTCCCCGACAGGAGATCACATCCGATCGCGTCGACGTCGATGTCGAGCTGGCCGACCGCCTGGCACGCGTCGAGCAGGAACGGGACACCC
>CALICC010000013.1 GCA_938049325.1 uncultured Ilumatobacter sp.
GCGTCGCTCGCGTTCCACCGCAAGCTGGGTTTCGAAGAAGTCGGTCGGCAGATGTCGAAAGGCATCGAAGTCAGTTTGATGCGCCGCTCACTCTGACCGCATCTGGGTCCTTTTGGTTCCGGCACCACTGCTACCCAGTCAGCGGCGATCTGGGTCCTTTTGGTTCCGGCACCACTGCTACCCAGTCACCGGCGGTCTTGGAGGAACCGGAAGTGTTCGCGTGTCGACGCTACGTGCGCGGCATCGACATCCGCGAACAACACCGTTTCACCGCCTGCCCCGGCGGCCAGTACCTCGCCGACCGGGTCGATGATCGCGCTGTCGCCCGTGTAGTCGAGGCCGCCGCCGTGGCCCACCCGATTGACGCCGATCACGTACGCCTGGTTCTCGATCGCACGAGCGCGCAAGAGCGACGACCAATGCATGCGTCGCTTCTCAGGCCAGTTCGCGATGACGATGTAGGCGTCGGTCTGAGCGGCGAGCGCCCAAAATTCGTCGGCGAAGCGAAGGTCGTAGCAGACGAACAGCGACAGTCGAACGCCGTCGATCTCGACGGTGACGAATTCCGAACCGGGGCGCACATACCGTTCCTCACCAGCGTGCGAGAACGGATGGATCTTCGAGTATCGATGAACCGTGCCGTCGGGACCGGCGAGCACGAACGAGTTCGACGGCCGTTCGTCGCCCGGCTCGGCGCCCGGCGTGCGCTCGGGGCACGAGCCGCCGACCCACACTCCGTGCTCACGCGCACGCTCGCGAAGAAACGTCGACGATGGGCCGTCGAACGGTTCGACGAGCTCGGGCGAGTCGAACGAGAAGCCGGTCGAGAACGTCTCGGTGAGCAACACCAAGCCGGCGCCTCCGGCGACCGCGCCCGCAATCTGCGGTGTGAGGCGCTCGAAGTTCGCCTCGGGGTTCTGCCAAACGATGTCGTGTTGGATCGCGGCGACACGCAATGTGCTCATGACGCTCCCGACCCTGTCGTTGCGACGCCGAACGACGCGACCAAGCGCTCGACCGCGGCGTCGATCACGTCGAGCTGCTTGCAGCAAGCAAAGCGAACGAGGTGACGGCCGTGCTCGGGATGCATGTAGAAGACCTCCGTCGGGACCGCGACGACACCGGCGGTGACCGGGAGCGAACGACAGAACGCCATGCCGTCGCCGTCGGGTTGAGCAGATCGGATGTCGATCGTGGCGAAGTAGCTCGCCTCGGGCGAGTGCGTCACGAACCCCGCCGCGCGCAACCCGTCGACCAGGCGATCGCGTGCGATCTGGAGATCGGCGACCAGCTGGTTGAAGTACGAATCGGGTAAACGCAGTCCCACCGCCGTGGCGGGCTGGAACGGAGCGCCGTTCACGTACGTGAGGTATTGCTTCGCCATTCGGGCGGCCGTGACCAGCTCGGTCGGCCCCATCATCCAGCCGATCTTCCAGCCGGTGGTGTGAAAGGTCTTGCCGCCCGATGAGATGGTGAGCGTTCGTTCGAACATGCCCGGCAGCGTTGCCATCGGGACGTGTTCGGCGTTGTCGAACACGAGGTGCTCGTACACCTCGTCGGTCACCACGATGAGGTCGTGTTCGATCGCCACCGCGGCGATCGCGTCGAGCTCGGCACGCGTGAACACCTTGCCGGTCGGATTGTGCGGGGTGTTGAGCAGAACCAGCTTCGTGCGATCGGTGACCGCGTCGCGAACGTCAGCGGCGTCGAAGCCATAGACGCCGTCGGCGTCAGGACTGAGAAGGACGGGCACGGGTATGGCCGCGGCGAGGGCCAGACAGGCCTGATAGCTGTCGTACATCGGCTCGAAGACGATCACCTCGTCGCCAGCGTCAAGCATGCCGAGCATGGCGCCGGCCAACGCCTCGGTCGCACCGGCGGTGACCACGACCTGAGTCGCCGGGTCGAGCTCGATGCCGTACCAGCGTCGCTGGTGTTCGGCGATGGCCGTTCTCAGATCGGCGTCACCGAGGCCCGGCGGATACTGGTTGACACCAGCACGAATCGCATCGATCGCTGCGTCGAGCACCGCCTGAGGTCCGTCGGTGTCGGGGAAACCCTGGCCGAGGTTGATCGCTCCGGTCTCGGTCGCCAGCGCAGACATCTCGGCGAAGATCGTGGTGCCGAATCCGGCCAGCTTCGAGGTCAGGACGTCGTCGGGCACACGGGAAGTGTAGGAGACGACGCTGTTTGAGCTCAGCTCGTCAGCGCGAGACTTCGTCCCGATCGACGTCGGTCGGATCGTCGACGTCTGTTGGATCGTCGACGCGCGCGGCGCCATCGGGCAGCGGCAGCGGTACCGGTTCGGCGAGTTCTTCGCCGGGAACCGGCGGCGGTGGCACCGGCGAGTGGCGCCGATCGGGACCGGCGTACTTATCGGTCGAGATGGTTGCGGTGCCTTCCCCCGACGAGCCATCGCCGTCAAGCGCCGATTCCGACACGATGATGGTGTCGGCGATGCGGTGGCCGACGCCCGTGGACTTCGCTTCGTACATGGCCACGTCGGCCGCACGCATGAGGCTGTCGAGGGTGACTCCGTGGCGAGGGAAGATCGCTGCACCGATGCTCGCCGTCATCGAGGTGTCGCCCACGACGGGCGAACTCGCCAGACTGTTCCAGATGCGCTCCGCGCTCTTTCGCACAGCACCGCGTTCAGCCAGGCCCGGCAGCAGGATGACGAACTCGTCGCCGCCCCAACGCCCGACGACGTCGGTGTCGCGAACCGCGGCAACAAGCCGCTCGGAAGACGCAGCGAGCACGAGGTCACCGAATTGGTGACCCAAGGTGTCGTTCACCTGTTTGAAGCCGTTGAGGTCGACGACCATCACACACAGGCCGCTGTTGAAGCGATCGGCGACATCGAGCTCGGCTTCGCTCACGCGTTCGAACTCGCGACGGTTGATGAGCCCGGTGAGCTCGTCGGTGGTGGCACGGCGTTCGAGTTGACGACGCTCGACGAGGAAGGTCCAACCTGCGAGTGCGAGGAGCACGGTGCCAAGCGCGAGCAGCAAGCCGTAGCGGGCCGGCTCGTCTCCGACGATGCCGATCGATGCGTCGACACGTGACTCGACAACGACGGCGCCGTCGGTGACACCGGCTCCGGTCACCTCGGTCGCGATTCGAGTCCCGTCCGCGACACGGATTGGTTCGCGCTCATCGTCGCTGGACTGGTCGAGCAACGAGACCGAGACGTCGACATCGTCAGCATCGAGCAGTTCCTGGACTGTGGCGTCGATCAGCGTCTCCTGCGGGAGCAGCACAGCCACGGTGACCCGTTCGCCAGCCACCGCAACACGCCGCACCACGAACAGGCCTTCATCGTCGGAGTTGACGCCGACGTGCGCCCTTGGCGCCTCCCCGTCGTCACCGCTGTTGCTGGCGCGTTCGGATGCGGCGGCAAGGTCGCCGACCGTCTTCAGCGCGAGCAGGTCGACGCCGGTGCAACCAGCTGAGGTAGCTCCCACGCACACGTCGTCGACGGCGAGGACCCGGGCGAGATCCGCGGCGAGGTCGTCGGCCAGCTCGGTGCTGACAGCCTCGGAGTTCTGGGCGAGCGTCGCGCTCAGGAGATACACCTGATCGCTCGCGTTCTGCACCGAACTGCGAACCGACGTCGCCGCGAGGGTGGTCGATTGCTCGACGCGAGTCTCCTGCTCGTTGCGCAAATCACCGCGCCGGTTCAACACCGACACCGCGGTCGCCACGAGCAGCACAAGACTGCCAAACAAGGCGGCGAGACGGATGAACTTCATGAATGAATATCGGCCCAGCCCACGACGAGCTTGAGAACCGCCCCCCACCGAAAATTCACTACGTCCACCATCCCGCCTGGCTTGTAACCAAACGATCCCCCGTCGAACGACGGGGGATCGCCTTTGCGCGCTCGGAGAGAGTCGAACTCCCAACCGCTTGATCCGTAGTCAAGTGCTCTATCCATTGAGCTACGAGCGCTGGTGCCACGTGGGCGAGCATAAGTCTACGCCGTCCGTGAGATGAACCGTGCCCTGAAATTATCGGGCACTGGATATATGTGTCGGTCGCATCCGGCCGGACTTTAGAGCGCCCAGGGACCCCAGCCGCCAGCGCGCTGGTACAAGGCGTACGCGGCGGTGGCGTTCGTGTAGGGGTCGAAGAGCTGTTGCGCACTCGTGACACCGATATCGGCAAGCCAGCTGCGGTGCACTTCGAAGTAGATCTGGAAGATGCCGTAGCAGCAGAAGTTCTGCGCCGTCGGCACGTACCGGCTCTCGCGGTATGCGATTTCGAGCGCACGTTCTTCGAGCTCGTCGGGCCACACGTCACGGATGATCTGCTGAACGCTGCCTTCCGACACCGGTGTCGTGGTCGCTGTCGTGGTGGTGGGAGCAACCGTCGTGGTGGTGGTCGTCGTGGTTGTGGTCGTGGTCGCCGGAGTCGTACTGGGCGGCCCAGGGATCGTCGAGCCGGCGGGCAGGCAGATGCTCTGGCCCGGGAACATCGGGGTGTTCACCGTGGCCGCGTTCGCTTCGAGCAGTTCGGCCAAGGGAACTCCGGCCGCATCAGCGAGTCGGATCCAGAAGTCGCCAGCTTGCACCTCGTAGTCGATGGCGCAGCCGCTCACGCGGTCGGCGTCGCCGCCGGCGCTGGCCGACTCATTCACCGTGTTGACGGTGGTGGTAGCGGGCTGGCTCGACGAATCGCTGTTGGTGGCCTCGCTCACCTTGTCGTCGGTGGTGACCGACGCGGTGGCGTCGGATGCGGATTCTGCAACAGTGCTCGCCGTGTCGGTTTCAGACGCCGACTCGGCAACCAGCTCGGTCGCCGGCGCGTCGGTGGTCGTGGTCGCTGCGTCGGTGATGACGGGTACCGCGTCCGGCAGCGACGCGATGTCGAGCGGCGCGGTGTCGCCAGCGGGCGTTCCGACCACGGACGTCACGATGGTCGACTCTGCGGGCAACAACTCGATAGTCGACGCGGTTGACCCGTTCGAGGCAATGGTGTCGTCGTCATCGTTGCCGGTCGCGAGTCCGAACGCCAGCGGCACGAGCAGCGTCGCAACGACTGCAACGGCCCCAATGCGAGCCATTAACGGATCGATGCGCTTCGAGTCACTGTGCTCGCTCATGCCGACCGGAGCGAACGCTGCCATCGGGTCGTCGTCGGTCACACCAGCGTCGATGCGCGGCATCTCGCCGGTCTGGTCGGGGTCCATCTCGGTCATGTCGCTCCAGGCTGGGATGGGCTTGCTGTCGACGTCCCAGATCGTCGCCGCGTCGCCGTCGCCGGTCGAGGCGCCGAAAGAAATGTCGGTGTCGAGATCGTCGAACATCGTCG
Organism: uncultured Ilumatobacter sp.; assembly: GCA_938049325.1. Classification (GTDB taxonomy): domain Bacteria; phylum Actinomycetota; class Acidimicrobiia; order Acidimicrobiales; family Ilumatobacteraceae; genus Ilumatobacter_A. Next base: position 5,314 of record CALICC010000013.1, read on the forward strand.
AGTCAATGCCCGACGCGTCGCCGGCGGCATCGCTGTCCGGTCGAACCGTGGCGTCGACGATCTTGTGCTCACGGGTGGCTTCCGCTCCTGCGGTGAGAGCGGCGCCCCACATGTTGCGCAGTGTCGGACGCTTCTCGGTCCGCTTCACCGTGCGCTTCACTGGGCGACTCGGTGTCGACCAGTCGGGTGTGGAGCCCCAGAAATCGTTGCTCGACGGCGAGGTGTCGTCGTCGAAATTCATGTCGTCAGCCATCAAGTCACCTGTTCGAAAGAGTGCGCAACGTGCGCCCGGAACGTCGTCAGCGCGTCGCCTGCGGGTGGCCGGACGCGTTCTACTTGGGGTTGTCTAGTCCGTTCGTCATCAAATCGCAACGCGAGCGACACACAGACGACATGCTTGTCATTTGCTCGGCATCTTTCGGAACCGACGTCGTGGAGGTGCAACCATGAGCACATGACCAATCGTTTCGGCCTCCTTCTCGGCGTCGCACTCATCGCGATGAGCGGCTGTTCTTCCTCTGACGAGACAGAGTCGAGCGACCCGGTGGGGAGCGGTTCCGCGGCGACCGAGTCCGCGTCCCCATCAACGTCTGCGTTCTGTGCGGTGATCGACGCCTTGCCGCAAGACACCTCCGAGGACTACGTCGGTTCCGCCGACCATCTCGCCGACACCGAGTCGCTGCTCACGGTCGCGCCCGACGCCATCGTCGACGACCTCGGGCTCTTCCGCGACTACTTAGCATCGGGTGCGATCGACAGCGAGGCCGACCCCGAGTCAAACGTGGAAGAGAATTGGCCTGACGACGTCCGAGAAGCGGTGGCGAACATCCGCGAGCAGGTCGGCACCGACTGCTGAAGCCGGACGTCGACCGCTGAACTAACGTCGCGCACGGCCTCGTTGAATGGGCCCAAGCGAGGGGCTTGTCATGGATCGTCCGAATCACCGATTCCACCGACTCACAGCGGCGGTGTGTGTCACGGTCGCGCTGACCGCGGTGAGCGTCGCATCGGTTGCGGCCCACGACGTGCCCGCGGCCGATGGCGTCGTCTCCGTCGACCCTGCAGGGGTGCCCGGCCCCGACGCCAGCTCGAGCCCCTCGGTCTCGGGCGACGGCAACCTGGTGGCGTTCGTCTCCGACTCCGACGGCCTCGTCGCGGGCGACTCCGACGGACAGAGCGACATCTTCGTTCGAAACGTCGCCACCGGCGTCACCTCCATCGTCTCGATCACGTCCGGTGGGGGCAACTTCGGGCTTCCGGTTCGGAATCCGCACATCAGCGCCGATGGCACGGTGGTCGCCTTCGACGCACGCACCCCCGCTTCCGGAGTGCTCGGGGACTATTGGGAAGTGTGGACACATGACCTCACGACAGGGTTGACCACGCAGCGGACGTTCCCCTGCTGCGTCTGCTGCTCGGGTGACAATGCGGTCGCGGGCATCTCCGCCGACGGCACCCGAATCGTCGCGACGAGCAGTGAGATCAGCGGCGTGGTGAAGGTGATCGGCGGGCCGAGCCTGCCGATACCCGCGACCGAGTACCTCGACCCAGCGATCAGTGGCGATGGCAATCACGTGGCCGTCGCAACCTTCGTCCAGGATCCCGTGTCGGGCAGCTACACGATCGACATCATCGTCATCGAACTGGCTACCGGGCTGCAGGAGAATGTGACCGTTGGGCTCGGCGGTGCGGACGCAAACGGTGACAGCGCTCGCCCTCGGCTGAACTTCGACGGCAGCATGGTCGTGTTCGACAGTGTGGCGACGAACCTCGTGGCCGGCGATGGCAACGGCGTGCGAGACGTGTTCGTGGCCGATCGCGCCGCGGGCACGATCAGTCGTGTCTCGGTCGACGCAGCAGGAGTCGAAGCGAACGCGTCGAGTTCGACCGGGATGATCTCCGCATCCGGCAATGACGTTGCCTACCTGTCGACAGCGACGAATCTCGTTGCCAACGACACCAACGGTGTCGCCGATGTGTTCCATCACAACACCGTCACCGGATGGACGGACCGAGCGTCGGTGACCGATGCCGGGGTCGAGACGAACGCAGCCGCGGCGAACCCCGAGATCTCCGCGGATGGCGAGACGATCGTGTTTGACGCAAACGGCGCCACTGCGCTCAACCCG
>CALICC010000014.1 GCA_938049325.1 uncultured Ilumatobacter sp.
TGACGGCTCACTGATCGGCGCGGCCGACTACCAATTCCTCGGACGCGCTGCGCTGGTCTACTTACTTGCGGTGATTCCGATCGCCGGGGCCGTGCTCGTGTTCGACGGCCTCGGCATCGTCGGCATCTGGATCGGCCTCCTCACGTGGATGACCATGCGCGCCGCGATCAACACCCGTCGGGCCGCGCACGTTCTCGCTCCGCCCATCCCGCGATGAACGACGAACCCTTCACCACATCCGACCGGCCGTTCAGCACGGTTTCGGTGCGAATCGCGAAACTCAGTTGATTTCGCGTATCAGGGCGCGCAAAAGTGTCTCTTCAACACGAAAGGAGGTGCCCGATGTCAACCAAATCAATCAACATCACGCAGAACGCGTGTGATCTGGACGGTCTCATGCGGATCGGCCGGGCCACCCGTTTCGTTCCCGGCGCGACGTACTGACGGCGCTCGCGACGTCACCATTCGGTGACCACCCGCACGTGTCCGCAGCACCGTTCTGCCCCTGACCCACTCCGGTCCCTTTCGCGCCTGCGATGTCGTTCAGCGTCGCGCGCCCTGATCCCCACCCCACCAACCAGAAAGAAGGAACCCATGTTCCATGCACTGCACCCCCAAGACCAGCTGGCCGAAGTCCGTGAGCACCATGCCCGGATCCGCGCTGACTTCCAGCGCTCCCGAGCATTCCGCGACCGTCGTGGGAAACACCAGTTTCGCTCACGCCATCGGCGACGGTAAGCCGGTCATCTTGACCTCACGTGCTGCGATCAGAAGTCGCAGCGCGTGAGGTCATCAAACGCCGGGCCCCGCTCGGCGATCAACTCGACCGTGGCCTGGGTTGAACCAGCACGCTCTGCCAACCTCGCCCCGAGCTCCTCGTGATCGTGATACGCCCGATACCGCTTGGTGCGCGGCCCCACCACGGTGGCCACCGTTCGCGAGAACGTTCCCAACTCGCACTCGAGCTTGCCCACGTCGTGCAAGAGCGCACCGGCAATCTCGTCACGAGTCGATTTGGTTCTCGACTCGGCGAAGCGCATCGCAACCGCGGCGCTGTGCCGCCGATCCTGATTGCTCATCTGAATCCACAGGTTGCGCTCCCCCGGCAGCAGATGGTCGTCGGCGAAACGCTCCGCATCGATCGACGGCGGGTGAGGCGACAACGACCCGAAGAAGCGAACGATCAGATGCAGCGGATCCGCAGCGAACTCCCTCAGGTTGCTCATGATCAGAGTGTGGCCCGAGGATGCGCCGAACGGTAGACATCCCACAGCCGTTCCTGGCTGACGCGGGTGTAGATCTGCGTCGTCGAGATCGACACGTGACCCAACATCTCCTGCACCACGCGCAGATCTGCACCGTGATCGAGCAGATGAGTGGCACACGTGTGTCGCAGGACGTGCGGCGACAACTCGCTGGTCAGTCCAGCGGCTCGCCCGTGCTTCTTCACGACCAGCCACGCCGCCTGCCGCGTGAGCCGACGCCCCCGCAAGTTCAAGAACACCGCATCGGCGTCGTCGCGCCGATGCCACTCCTTCGGGATCAGCCGAACCCGACCACGTGCCGAGAACCAGTCATCGAGCGCGCCGGACGCAGTCGACCCGAACGGCACGATCCGTTCCTTGGAGCCCTTTCCGAACAATCGCACCAGCCGCGCATCGACGTCGAGGTCACCGATCGACAAACCGACGACTTCGGAGATGCGCGCACCGGTTGCATACAGCAGCTCGAGCAGCGCCCGATCTCGATAGTCGATCGGATCGTGGCCCACCACCGCCGCCAGCAGCTGGTTGACCTGGGTCTCGGTCAGGGGTTTGGGAACACCGGACGGCACCTTCACGCCTTCGAGATCGGCAGCGGGATCGTTCGGGCGGTCGCCTTCGACGGCCAGGTATCGGTGCAGCATCCGAATCGCTGCCAGTTGACGAGCAATCGACGAAGCAGCCGAACCACTCGCTTTGCGTTCGGTCACGAATTGCACCAACTCCTGGTGCGTCACGTCGAGCACAGTACGCCCTCGCTCCACGAGCCAGGCCTGGTAAGCGGTCAGGTCACGGCGATATGCGGCGAGAGTGTTCGCCGATCGCCCTTTCTCCGACAACATCCACGCCAAGAACTCCTCGACTTCGAGGGCGAGCATGGGCTGCGACATCGACCGTCAGCCGTCAGCTGCTTGCAAGCGACGCTGCGTGATCAACAGCCCGGTGATGGTCTTTGCGTCGCGAATCTCGCCGCGATCGATCATCGCGAGCGCTTCATCGAGTGGTACGTGCATCAGCTCCATGAAGTCTTCCTCCGGGCCCTGCCGGTCGGTCGGCACCACCGTGCAGCCCGTCGCCAAGTAGATCGACATCACCGAATCGGTCATCCCCGGCGACGGGTACGTCTCAGCAATGAGCTCGAGCGAGGAGGCTTCGAGCCCGGCTTCTTCGATCAGTTCGCGACGTGCCACCTCGGCGGTGTCTTCGCCTTCGATGTCGCGCATACCTGCTGGGATCTCGATGACGACCTCTTCGTACGGCGGGCGGTACTGCGTGACGAGCACGACCGACGCGTTGCCTTCGGTGTCGAAGACGAGCGGCACCACGCCCACCGCGCCGGGTGAACGGACGATGTCGCGTTCGAACGGACGCCCGTCAGGTGCTTCGTAGGTGGCTCGCGCCACGTGCCAGACATAGCCCTCGTGAACGAGTTCTTCGCTCACACGGCGAAAGCCGGCCGGCTCAGCCACTGCTCAGGCGCTGACGTTGGTGGTCGACGCTCGCTCCGTCGCCGCCCGATGCGTCAACGACGCCGCGATCAACTCCTGGAACAGCGGGTGCGGGCGATCCGGACGGCTCTTGAATTCGGGGTGCGCTTGCGTTGCGATCCAGAAGGGGTGTCCCGGCAACTCGATGAACTCGACCAGCTTGTTGTCGGGCGATGTTCCCGAACACCAGAGGCCTTCGGCTTCGAGCTGTGCCCGGTAGCGGTCGTTGAACTCGTAGCGATGGCGGTGCCGCTCGGACACGACCGTTTCGCCGTAGAGCTTCGCGACCTGTGACTCGTTGGCGAGCACGGCATAGTGCGCACCCAGGCGCATCGTGCCGCCCTTGTCTTCGATCCCGCGCTGTTCGAGCATGAGGTCGATGATGGGGTACTTGCACTCGGGGTCGAACTCGGTCGAGTTCGCGCCGTCGAGTCCGGCCACGTTGCGGGCGAAGTCGATCGTCATTGCCTGGAGACCGAGACAGATGCCCAAGCACGGCACGGCGTTCTCACGGGCGTAACGAGCGGCGGCGATCTTGCCCTCGACACCGCGGTGACCAAACCCACCGGGAATGACCATGCCGTCGAGATGACCGAGCTGCCCCTCGGCGAGCAGACCTTCAACGCTCGACGACTGAATCCACTCGATCTCGACTTTCGCACCGTGGTGGAAGCCGGCGTGCTTCAGGCTCTCGACCACCGAAAGGTACGCGTCGGGCAGCTCGATGTACTTACCGATGAGGCCGATCTTGACCGGGTCGGTTGCCGCCTCGACTTTGTCGACCACACGCTGCCACGACGACAGGTCGACCTCGTCGTCGATCCGGAGCACGTCGCAGACGAACGTGTCGAGGCCTTCTTCGTGGAAGATCAGCGGCAGCTCGTAGATGTTCTTGGCGTCGGCGGCATTGATGACGGCGCGGCGTTCCACGTCGCACATGTTCGAGATCTTCGTCTTCAAGTCGTCAGACAGCGGTTCCTCGGAGCGGCACACGATGACGTCGGGCTGGATGCCGCGTGAGCGCAGTTCGGTCACCGAGTGCTGCGTCGGCTTGGTCTTCTGCTCGCCTGACGGGCCGATGAACGGCACGAGCGTGACATGGATGTAGCAGACGTTGTCGCGGCCGACGAGGTTGCGGAACTGGCGAATGGCTTCGAGGAACGGAAGGATCTCGATGTCGCCCACCGTGCCGCCGACTTCGGTGATCACGACGTCGACGTCTTGTTGCGCCACTCGTTCGACGCGGTGCTTGATCTCGTCGGTGATGTGCGGGATGACCTGCACCGTCTTGCCCAGGTAGTCACCACGCCGCTCGGCGGCCATGACCGACTGATAGATCGAGCCCGTGGTCGCATTGGAATTCCGCGACAGGTTTTCGTCGATGTAGCGCTCGTAATGGCCGAGGTCGAGGTCGGTCTCGCCACCGTCGTCAGTGACGAAGACTTCGCCGTGTTCAAACGGATTCATCGTGCCCGGATCGATGTTGATGTACGGGTCGAGCTTCTGCAAGGTGACTCGCAGGCCACGGAGCTTGAGCAGGCGACCAAGCGACGAGGCGGTCAGGCCCTTACCGAGCGAACTGGCAACACCTCCCGTTACGAAAATGTGCTTAGTCATCCGAACCTCCGTCTCGATACCACGACGGAAGAACAATGTACCTCTCGTGACAGGCGTCGATGCCCGATCGCGTCACAAATTTCACCGAAGTAGTTCTTGAGCGTGCTCGCGAGCGGTGGACGTGGTGGATCCCGACAACATCCGCGCCACCTCATCAACACGGTCAGCGTCAGACAACGACACAGCGCGGGCAAACGTCGCACCATCACGCACGGTCTTGGTGACGGCGATCTGAGTGTCGGCCGCCGCTGCAACCTGAGCGAGGTGAGTCACGACCAGCACCTGATGGTGGCGGGCGAGGCCTGCCAACGCGTCGCCGACGGCCTGCGCGGCCTCACCGCCGATGCCTGCATCGACCTCGTCGAACACCAACGTTCCGGTTGACGCCGAAGCCTCAGATGCACCGGAGATCACCAGCCGCAACGCGAGCATCGACCGCGCGAGCTCACCTCCCGACGCCACTCTGGTCAGCGGCAGCAGCGGCGCTCCGGGATTCGCCGCCAACAGAAACTGCACTCGATCGCCCGGATGGTCATCGGCATGTTCGCCGACCTCGATCGCAACCGCTGCGTTCGCCATGGCCAGATCATGCAGCCGCGCCTCGACCGCTTCAGCCAGCGGGGCTGCAGCTTTACGGCGCGCCTCGCCGACCTTGCGGGCCGCGACTCGCTCGTCGTCGAGGGCAGCAATGCGCTCCGCGTCGAGTTCGGCCGCGCGCTGTTCGTACGAGTCGAGGTCGCGGAGCCGATCCTCGGTTTCGGCATGAAACGCCATGACCGCTGCGAGGTCCTCGCCGTACTTGCGTCGGAGGTCAGCCAGCAGCTGACGACGCTCGCGAACGTCCTCGAGACGATCGGGTGATTCGTCGATCGACTCGGTGCGGTCACGCAGGAGCAACACCACATCATCGAGTTCGGCGAGCACATCGCGCAGCCGGATGGCCAGGTCGTCGAACGGCACCCGACCGTCGATGGCGTTCAACGCAGCACCCACACGCGCTCTCGCCCCGTCGTCGTCGGTCAGCGCCGCATAGCTCGCTCCCCCGGCTTCACGGTGCGCCACTGCATCGGCGAGCAACGACTCTTCGTCGTCGAGGCGTTTGTCTTCGTCAGCATCGACGACGCCGGCAGCATCGAGCTCGTCGACCTGAAACCGCAGCAAGTCGATCTCGCGCGCTCGAAGACGTTCGTCGCCGCCCAGCGAGGCCAGCGCGGCATCGATCTCGGTCAATCGTGCCCGGGCAGCGCGCAGCGGCGCGAGGTCGACCGACCCGTATTCGTCAAGCGCGGCTCGCTGCGTCGGCGTCGACAACAAACTCTGGTGAGCGTGCTGGCCGTGCAGGTCGACCATGTCGGCGGCCGCCTCGGTGAGGAGGGCAACGGTCGCGGGACGACCGTCGACGTACGCTCGTGACCGTCCGTTCGCAGGGATCACGCGGCTGAGCACTCGCTCGTCGCCCGCCGACGTGACGAAGCGCCCCTCCACACGGGCCTCGTCGGCCCCGTGGCGCACGATCGACGTATCAGCACGGCCGCCGACGAGTAGTTCGATCGCCTCGACCAACATCGTCTTGCCGGCACCCGTTTCGCCGGTGAGCGCGGTGAGCCCCGGACCGAGCACCAGGTCAAGGTTCTCGATCACTCCCAGGTTCTCGATGTGCAGTTCACTCAGCATGCACAACCATCCAATCACGGGGGTGTGTCACCGCCGGTGATTCCCACCGATTTCGGTGGTTTCACGCAAAGAAGGCGATCGCGCGTTCAAGACACCGGCAACGGCTGCCGAACCAACAAGTCAGAGCGGCCATGAACCATCGACGCAACGCCCCAGCACACGACGACCTCTGGACCGAGGGGCGTCCCATCCGCTCGCCACGCGGCCGAGCGGTGCTTCCCGAGCTGAGCGGACTCGACAACGACGTCGCGATTCCGCACGCCGCCCAGGCCTGGCTCCAGGCATCGCTCCTCGAATACAGCTCGATCGCTGGCTTCACCTGGGTCGCCCGATCCTTGGAGTGTCTCGGCGCCCCCATCGAATTGGTTCGCCGAGCCGAGCACGCCGCTGAAGACGAACGCCATCACGCCAAGATCTGCCTGGACATCGCTCACGAAGTCGGAGCACCCGAGGCTCGCATCGTGACCGATGTCGACTCGCTTGCCGCGCTTCGCAATCGAACCGACGACCTCTCGACCACCGCACGGTCAGCGCTGCTCGATGGCGTCGTCGCCGAAGGCTTCGCGGCAGCACGCCTGCAACGCACAGCCGTCCGTTGCGAACGAGACGCCCACTCGCTCGCCGCGCAGCTGCGGCGCCTTGCCGACGACGAGCTTCGCCATGCCAATTTCGCCAGAGACGTGATCGCCTGGTGCGTTTCGGTACGGCCGTGGATCGTCGACGAACTCGCGCTTGCGCTCGACGACCTCGATGAGCGTCCGCATTCTTCGCACCTCGATTCGGTTGCCGACAGCGACCGAACCGCGGCTGGTCTGTGCACCGACGCCGACGCCGATGCAGCGTGGACCGAGATCCTCGCAGGCGCCCGCGAGCTCGTGGCGTCGTCACGCTGACCCCGCAGCTCCTGCCAGCAGGTCGCGCGTACTCAGCGGTCAGCGAGGCCGAACTTCGACTTGAGAATCTGGTGATACGGGTACGCGCCGAAGCGTACGAAGTTCGCCGTTGCCGCTGACGGGCTGCACCGCACGACATCACCCGTTTCGAGTACGGCCGCTGGCTGCCCGTCGATGGCCACATCCGCGGACCTGTGTCCTGCGACCTCGATCTCCACGACTTCGTCGGGACTCAGCACGAGCGAGCGATCGAAGAGCATGTGCGGAGAAACGGGCGTCAGCAAGATCGCTCGATGACCCGGCGAGACGATCGGACCACGCGCCGACAACGAATAGGCGGTCGAGCCGGTCGGTGTTGCCACGATCAAGCCGTCGGCCTCGTAGTACGTGAAGTCGTTGCCGTCGATGCGGGCGAGGAGACGCACGGTGTGGCCGGACTCCTTCTTTTCGACGACCGCCTCGTTGAGCGCTCGGCCGACCACCGTTCCGTTGACCGCGACGTCGAGCATCATGCGAACGTCGAGGTTCCACTCTCCGGCCTCGGCCCCGAGCGCGAAGCGGTCGAGCGCCTCGGTCATCGTGTCGGGCTCAACCTCGGTGAGATAACCCAGCGAACCGAGGTTCACACCGATCAGCGGTACGGCGGCACCTCCGAGCACCTCGACACTGCGCAGCATCGTGCCGTCGCCGCCGAGGCTGACCACGACATCGGCGTCACCAGGTGCCCGTTCGCTTCCATGCTGGCTCAACCCCAGGCCTTCGGCGTCGGCCGGCGACATCCAGAAGTCGACGTCGTGCTGCTTGCACCAGTCCATCACGACAACTGCGTGCGCCGGCGCTGCCTCGCGGTGCAAATGGGCGACGAGCATCAGACTGGCGGGCTTCATGCTGCTTCCTCGGGAGTGACGACGTGCACCAAGAACTCGACGTTGCCATCCGCACCAGTGATCGGCGACGTCGTCCAACCAACGACCTTGCATCCGTGTTCGGTCATTGCATCGTCGATCTCGGAACGGACACGCTCGTGAATCGCCGGATCGGTGATGACACCGCGTCCCTTGCTGACCTCAGCGCGGCCGGCCTCGAATTGTGGCTTGACCAGCAGGATCATGAAGCCTCCAGGCTTGCACACGGCGACCAGCGCAGCGATGACCAAACGCAACGAAATGAACGACAGGTCGCCCACGACCCCGTCGACCCGCACCTCGACTCCAATTTCTCCGGTGGGATCGAGATGGGTTCCGAGGAGCTCTGCGGTGAGCGACCGAACGTTCTGTCGCTCCAGGTTGATCACTCGGGCATCGGAGCGAAGTCGCTCATGGAGTTGGCCATGCCCGACATCAACCGCCACGACGGTGCGTGCACCGCGTTGCAGCACCGAGTCGGTGAAACCCCCGGTCGACGCACCCGCGTCGAGGAGCACCGCACCTGACACATCGACGTCGAACGTGTCGAGCGCGTGTTCGAGCTTGTCGGCGCCCCGTCCGACGAACTTCGCCGGAGGACCGTCGATGACCACGGCATCGCCCGGCGACACCTGACGCGCCGACTTGGCTGCCACGGCACCGTTGACGAAGACCCTGTCGGCTTCGATCAGTTGTTGAGCAACCGTCCGACTCGGCGCGAGTTCTCGGCGGACGAGTTCGGCGTCGAGGCGGCGCCGAAGCGCCATGTCAACGCGCCTGCGTCACTTCTTGGCCGCGGCCTTCTTCTTCGGCGAAGACTTCTTCTTCGCGGCGGCCTTCTTCTTCGTGGCGGCCTTCTTCTTCGCGGGTGCCTTCTTCTTGGCGGCGGCCTTCTTCTTCGCCGGTGCCTTCTTCTTCGCCGCAGCCTTCTTCTTGGCGACCGGCCTGGCCGGCGCAGCCTTTGCAGCGAGTTTCGGCTTGGCACCCGTGCTCACACGGTCAGCGAGCGTTTCTGCCAAGTCTTCGAACCGATCCTCGAACTCGTCGAAACGCTCCGACATCCAGCTCACTTGCTTCGACACCTCGCGCTGGATGATCTCCGACAGGCGCTCGGACGTGTCACGGCCCCGGTCGACGAGCTCTGCCACCAGCTTCTCGGCGTCGCGCCGCGGAACATCGCCAGCATTGACGAGTTGCTTGACAGCGTTTTCCGCCTGCTTGCGTGACATCTCGCCGAACTGAACGCCAGCGTCGAGCAATCGTTGAAGTGTTGAGTTGGCCATGACGACAGGTTAATGCAGCAGCGACGAGAACGCTGCGAGATCAGCCACACGGTGCGCCACCGCGACCTCGGTCACGACGTCGGTCGGACGGGTCACTCCCGATTCCACCAAGACGAACCTTGCGCCGATGCGCTCGGCGAACAGCCCATCGGTTTCGGGACGATCACCCACCACGGCCGCGCGGCTCGGGTCGAACGACGCGCCCACCTTGTCAGCGATCACATCGACCATCGCCCGCTCGGGTTTGCCGGCGATGGTCGCGCTCACCCCGCCGACGCTCGCGACCGCCGCAACGATCGATCCGCCGCCCGGTTCGAGGCCAGTCGGCGTCGGGTACGTCGTGTCGCCGTTGGTGCCGATCAGCCGTGCGCCCTCGAGCACCGCCTTGCCCGCGACGCGCAACCGTGCGTAGTCGAAGTCACGATGCAGCCCGACGACGACGGCGTCGAACGCGTCATCGGGTGCCCACCGGGTCGTGCCGTCGTTGAGCACCACGTCTGCGCCGCGCGCCTCGAGCGCCTCGGTGATGCCGGCCCCTCCGGTGACGAGACACCGCTCGCCCGGCTGCACCAGAAAGGCTGCGGCCATCGACGACGACACCACGTCACCCGCTGCCTCGATCCCGATGGCGGCGAGCGCACGTTCATGGTCGGCAACCACTGCTGCGGAGTTGTTCGTGACGAACAGCACCCGCCGGCCCGAGTCGCGCAATGAGCGAATCGCGTCGACCGACCCGGGAATCGCCTCATGCGCCAGCCAGACCACCCCGTCGAGATCGCACAGCACTGTGTCGATGTCGCGCGTCATGATTCAGCCGTTTCACGATGAAACGCACGGCGGAAACTCTGAGCTGGCATCCTGGGCATGTGCCCCGGTTTACCCCGTTCCCCGCCCTTCGCTACAACAACGACAGCATCGACGCGCTGATCGCCCCGCCGTACGACGTCTTGTCGGATGCTGACGTCGACGAGTTGAACGCTCTCGACGCGTGCAACATCACCCACGTCGACGTTCCTCGCGAGGCCGACGGTCCTGACCGGTATGACCAGGCCGGCTCGACGTTGCGCAGGTGGATCGATGACGCCGTGATGAGTCTCGACGACCAGCCCACCTACACGCTGTATCGCATGCGATTCACCGATGCGACCGGAGCATCGCGCAACATCGTCGGCGTACTCGGTGGACTCGAAGTCGGCCCCTACGGCGAGTGCGGCGTACTCCCCCACGAACGGATCACACCGAAAGCCTCCACCGACCGACTCGACCTGACACGAGCGACGCGAGCGAACATGTCACCGATCTGGGGTCTGTCGTTGGCCGACGGCTTGACCGACCTCCTCACCGAGCCCGGCGAGGCCGTTGCTTCGGTCACGATGGACGGTGTCGAACACATCGTCGAGCGAGTGACCGACCCCGATCGGATTGCCGCGATCAGCGCCAAGATCGGCTCTGACGACGTCTTGATCGCCGATGGCCATCACCGCTACGGCGTTGCTCAGATCTATCGGACTGAGGCATCAACGGGCGAGCCGCACCCCGCCGAGGAAACGTTGGCATTCGTCAGCGAACTCGTGGCCGATCAATTGAGCGTCGAAGCTATTCATCGGCTCTACAGCGGCATCACGTTTCAGGACCTGGTCGCGGCGCTCGATGTCGGGTTCGACCGCAGCCCCGCGGGACGGCCGACATCCACGACACTCGCCGAGATGAACAACAGCGGCTCGTTGTGTCTGATCGGGCCGGACGGCGCGTCGGAGTGGCTGACGCCGAAGCCGGGAGCGTTCGACTCGGTGCGGGCGCTCGACGGCGTGTGGCTCGAGCACCTGTTGGCTGACATCGAGCACGACGTCACGTACCAGCATGGCGTCGACCGAGTGATCGACGCCGTGGTTGACGGTGGTGCGACCGCAGCGGTTTTGATCCGGCCCGTCAGCGTGCCGGAGATCGAACGAACCGCCCGCGAAGGCGTGGTGATGCCGCCGAAGTCGACGTTCTTCACGCCCAAGCTGCTCACCGGGCTTGTTGTTCGACCGCTCGACTGACCTCGGCCGCAGCGGCCATCAGACTCGACCGCACCGACGTTCGGCGACGTGCGGGCATGGCACGGTCGACCACGACTTCGGTTCGGCTCTGCGTTTGTCCGCCGACGCGGAAGAACCGACGCCTGACCGAACCGACGATCACGACATCGAGACCCACCTCGAGAGATCGTACCTGCGCCGGTGTGGGGTCGTACCAGGCAACCGGCACCGTGTTGGTGACGACCGCATCGCTGACGTCGCTGCGGACCTTCGTGGCGATGTCGAGTTGGAGCACCGATGCGCCGCCAGCCAAGTCTCGCATCGTCGGTTCGTTGGCCACGGTGCCGCGCATGACCACCAAGTTGGATGCGGCAACGTCGGCTGATGTGGCGGGTGTTGCAGTCTTCATGTCGTCCTCCTGGACTTGTGGCGAATCAAGGAGGGAGCCGGTAGCGACGACCGTACTCACGGGGTGTGTCAGCGTTGATCACCGCCACTCCCGGCCGAGCGCTATCGAGCGCCCACACCCTGCGGGACTGCCGCTGCTGGTCCGCCGCCGCAGTGTTCTGGTCCACATCAGCGTCGGAAAGCGACGCTGATGTGGTCCAGAACGCCAAGGTCGAGGTGTGTCAGGCTGCTGCTGAATGTGTCCACGACCCGACGACGCGAGAATCGATTGCGAAACATCGCCGGAGTCCGGGCTGTCGACCGACGTCGTCCGATTGGCTGACTCCGATGTTTGATGGCGCGCTCCGACCGGTGAAGGACCGAACGCTGGTTCCGCTCGCCCAGACGCCGATCGGGCGAATTCCACCGCTGGTCCTGACGGCCTTCGGACTCGCGTGCAGCATCGGCGCAGCGCTCGCTGCCTGGCAACAACTCACCGTGTTGGCGGTCGGGCTGTGGCTATTCGGACGTCTTGCAGACGGGCTCGATGGCGTCGTCGCACGCGAGACCGGCGAAGCCAGCGATGTCGGAGGCCTGCTCGACTTCACGTTCGACACGATCGGCTACGCCGCGGTCCCGATCGGACTCGCATTCGCCGTCGACACCAATGCGATCTGGATCGTCACGTCTCTGTTGCTCGCAAGCTTCTACCTCAATTCGGTGTCGCTCGGCTACGTCGCTGCGCTGCTCGAGAAACACGGTCGAGCAGGCACCCGAACGACCTCGGCGGTCTTGCCGCGCGGGCTCGTCGAAGGAACCGAAACCATCCTGTTCTTCACCGTCGCATTGGCCGTTCCCAGCGCAGCGGTCGCGGTGTGGGGCGTGATGGCCGCAGCCGTCACGATCACGGCACTCGAGCGGGTCCGCTGGGCGATCGGACGACTCCGATGAGCCCACGCACACGACTGTGGCTGCAGCGCGGGCTCGTGGTCGCCATCTGGATCGGCGCCTTCGTGGCGTGGCGGGCGTATCAATCCGCGAACGATCTCTCGTCGGTCGAAGTCGGCCAACGCTTCATCGACACCGTCGACACGGCCTGGTGGGGCGTGTTCGCGTTCGTCGGGGTGTATCTGTTGAGGCCGATCGTGCTCTTTCCTGCCTCGGTGATCACGATCATGGGCGGCGTGCTGTTCGGACCGGTGGCCGGCACGTTGATCGTCATCGTGGCCGCCAACACGTCCGCGATGATCGCGTTCGGCATCGGCTACTTCGTCGGCCAAGACCCCGACGACGCTTCATTGGTCGGAAAGTGGAGCGGCAAACTTCGCGACAAGAGCTTCGAGACCGTGTTCATCATGCGACTGATCTTCCTCCCGTACGACCTCGTCAACTACCTGTGCGGCGCCTTGCGAATCCGCTGGACGTCGTTTCTGCTTGCCACGGCCCTCGGCTCGCTTCCTGGCACGATCTCGTTCGTGGTGCTCGGGTCGTCGCTCGAACGCATCGACATGGGCCTCGATGGCTTGAATCCCTGGGC
Source organism: uncultured Ilumatobacter sp. (assembly GCA_938049325.1). GTDB lineage: Bacteria > Actinomycetota > Acidimicrobiia > Acidimicrobiales > Ilumatobacteraceae > Ilumatobacter_A. The sequence goes on from CALICC010000014.1 coordinate 13,067, forward strand.
GATCGTCGCCGGTCTCGCAATATTTGCTGCCAGCCTGGTCATCGCCCGCATCACCCGCAATCGCTACCCCACCGACTCGGAGCTCGCATGACCAAGTTCTTCCAGCACGACCCGAACCGCACGTACAAGGCCGCCGTGATCGGCGCAGGGTCCGGCGGGTTGACGCTTGCGATCGGCCTCACCGGCTTCGGCCACGACGTGGTGTTGATCGAAGGTGGCGCCGTCGGTGGCGACTGCACCAACGTCGGCTGCGTTCCGTCCAAGGCACTCCTCCACGCTGCGAGCAGCGGTGTCGACGACCCGTTCGGGTATACCCGGCACAAGCGCGATGAGCTCAACGAACGCGAAGACGAGGAGATGGAGGAGCACGAGAAGATCCATC